>NZ_CAMZCS010000029.1 GCF_947305105.1 uncultured Fibrobacter sp.
ACGGTGTCGAACGCGACAAACTTCACGTCGAAGGCGTTGGCATGGCACTTGGCCACGAGTTCAGGAACTTCAGAAGCGGTGAAGGATTCAGCGGTGAAGGTTTCACCATTAGCAGTCCATTCCGTGCAGGTGCTGTCTTCGTTGGACGGGACAACCGGAGTCGTGATGGACGTATCGGCCGGAACAGTGTCGCACTTGGTTTCGCCGAGGGCGACGATGCAGTATTCAACAACCGCAGTCATCTTGGCATTCACGATGAGGTCAGACTGGACGTTCGTGAATTCCTTGTCCCAACCATCGAAGCGATATCCTTCGAAAGCAGGAACTTCAGGAGCAACGGCGTTGGAATCGTAGGCAACGCGCTGGCTGTCAACGAGGACAGTGTCGAACGCGACAAACTTCACGTCGAAGGCGTTGGCATGGCACTTGGCCAAGAGTTCAGGAACTTCGGAAGCGAGGAAGGTAGAATCGGTGAAGGTTTCACCATTAACAGTCCATTCCGTGCAGGTGCTGTCTTCGTTAGACGGGACAACCGGAGTTGGCATGGTAGAGTCAGCCGGAACATCTTCGCACTTGGTTTCGCCGAGAGCGATGACGCAAACAGTCGTCATCTTGGTGACCTTACCCGTAACGTCGAGGTTTTCAACCACCTTCGAGAAGTCCTTGTCCCAGCCATCGAAACGATAGCCTTCGCCATAGAATTCCAGGACTTCGTCCTTCGGGTCGGTAGCGGCAGCTTCGTAAGCAACCTTCTGGGTCTTGAAGAGAGCAGCATCATTGGAGCCTTCAGCCACATAGAAGCTCACGATGAGTTCGTTAGCATGGCACTTGGCCACAAGTTCAGGAACTTCGGAAGCGATGAAGGTAGAATCGGTGAAGGTTTCACCATTAACAGTCCATTCCGTGCAGGTGCTGTCTTCGTTAGACGGGACAACCGGAGTTGGCATGGTAGAGTCAGCCGGAACATCTTCGCACTTGGTTTCGCCGAGAGCGATGACGCAAACAGTCGTCATCTTGGTCATGTTGGCGTTCACATTGAGAGCGGTAATCACGTACGAGAAGTCCTTATCCCAGTTTTCAAAGCGATAGCCTTCAACAACCGGATCGGCCGGAGCCTGAGCGGCAGTACCATAGGCAACGCTCTGGGAATCAATCATGTTATCGAGAACGAAGAACTTCACGTCGAGCTTGTTCACGGAGCACTTGGCTTCGAGAGTCGTCAGCTGAGCAATCGTCAGTTCGTCACCGGCATGGAGTTCAACTTCGCCATTCAACCAGGCATCGCAAGTGAGCGAGTCGCTGGAAGGCGGATTATCCGGGATAACAATCGTCGTATCCACAGGGACCGAGTCACACTTAGTGGTGTCAACCGTAACGAAGCAGACTTCAGTCATCGCAGTCAGGAGAGCGTCAATTTCCAGGTCGGTCGTCACGTCCGTGAATTCCTTATCCCAACCGTCAAAGCGGAAGCCTTTGACAACCGGATCGGCAGGAGCCTGAGCGTTAGCATGGAAAGCAACGGTCTGTTCGTCATAGGTTTCGCCCTGGACATAGAACGTCACAGTGAAGGTCTTAGCAATCTTTTCGAACTGAGCAGTGTAAGTCGTATCTTTGGTAGCAGCAGCGAACGGTCTGTCCCAACCAGTGAACTTGTAGGTTGCGGAATCCGTTTCGAGGTCAGCCGGAACTTCAGAGCCGTTTTCTTCGTCGTAGTAGAATACCATGGTGTTCTTTTCGAAGGACTTCTTGGCCAATTCCGCACCGTAATCGGTAACGAAGGTGATTTCGAACAGTTCGTTCAGCACGGCATTGTAAGTCACAGCACGAGTGTAGAACTTAGTCTGAGCTTCAGCAGAAGTCAGCACGTTGCCATGATCGTCCTTCCAGCCGCGGAACACTGCGCCAGGGACCGTCGGGTCGGCAACAGTCGCTTCGACAATCTTGCCCTTAACGGTCGTCGCTTCGAGAGTAACCTTACCATTAACCACGAACGTAATCTTGTAGTTGCCATGGCAACCCGAGAAGTTAAGCACCGGATAATTGCCAGATTCGAAGAGCCAAACAAATGTGTATTCAATCTTGCCGTTCTGAGTGTTCAGAACACGGACAAAATCTTCATTAGTGTTCATGTTGGCAGTCGTCTCGCCTTTAACAGTCGTAATCGTGGAATTGTCTTCAGAACCAACCGCCTTTGTGACTTTAGACAAAACCTGAGAATCGTAGTAGCAGTTTTCGACCTTAGAATAGTCCTTATGAGAACTTTCGTTTCCGACCTTACCGACAACACCACCCACAGTCTTACCCGTAACAGAGTTCGTCGTGCTGAAGGAGTTCAACACCACGGCAGTGTAATTACCGGACTCATATTTCGAATTATTATCAAAATAGCTATAGCCAACAACACCACCGGCAATAGCAGTCCAGTAAGTATTAGTAGCAGCAACAGAGCCATCGTTACGGCAGTTGTTGATGGAACCATCCTTGTTTTCGCCAACAATACCACCAGCATATTTCGAACCACTCACAGAGCCAAGGTTCTGACAAGCCGCGATACGGCCAGGAACGTGCGTGATTTTTTCCTTCTGTATCGTTCTATAGTGAGAGTTTCCCACAATACCACCGGCAATCGTGCCGGATACTGCAGCATAGTTGATGCTAGTGCTGATTGCACCCGTATTCGCACCGGCAATACCGCCAGCATTAGCCCCATCCTTTACCGTGGCACGGTTTTCGCAACCAATCATCGTGCCGTAACCACCATTACGACCGGCAATGCCACCGACATCACCCGAAGATTTCACCGTGTCAGACTTAGTCGTCTTGGCACCTTCAATCACACCATAGTTCAAACCAACAAGAATGCCCGCATAATTGGAAGAGGTCACATTCGTTTTGGATTTACTAATGGTAATGTTCTTGACAACGCCCTTTTTACCAATTATACCAAAGAAGCCAGCAACGGTTTCCGACAGATTTAGCGTATCTATACTAGTCACCGCAGTGAAGTTCATCCCGGAAATCGTCTTTCCGTTACCATCAAAAATGCCCTCGAAGGCTTTGATTTCGGATTGACCAATCGGAGCAAAGTTCTTGTTACCGCAATCAATGTCATTCATCACGAAGACATTGACAACTTCGCCATTATTTGTCCAAGTACGGACTTGATCCAAATCCGCACAAGTCGTAACCTTGGCGTAGTCTTGGCCTAAGATAGTCATATCCGCCTTGCTAATGGCGAATGACGTTGATGCTAACACTAAAGAAAGTGCAGCAATAGCATGGATTGTTTTTTTCATCTTTTACCTTCTGAGGGTTAGTTTTGCGCGAAAATGTAATTTTTTCGTAATTTTGTTTCAAGGTTTGATTTTATGAAAAAAGTGTGAAATTTTTCACAGTGACGAAAATCACACTCTTTTTAAAGCGTTGTAATTATTTTTTTACATATTTATGCCTTTACAAGGCTGATTTCCTTCATTTTTCTGGACAAGTTGTCCATAACCATGCCATGAAAAAGGCCCGCTTTTGCGGGTCATTTATTATAAAGGTAAGTAGATTGAAAGAGTTTTTCTCTAATTAACAACTACTATTTACACCATATTTAATTAGGGTCTCTTTTTTGGGACCGGCCGAAAACAAACCCTACAATTTCATCGTCACAATAAAATACATCTTTAATAGATCCATCCGCCATCGTTATGGTGTTGCGTTGAACGGCGATTCGTTTGTAGCTGTTTCCCGGAAAATACGAGCCGGGCAAATAGCTGTATTCCGCACCTTCCGATTCAGGAGTGCAATCACTAGGTGCGTTGTAGTATTTGTCGTTTATCAGATCTTCTTCCGTTTCCAACGTCCAGCTGCCATCTCCGCGATACCGGTAATAATTTTGCGACAAGCAGTAATCATACGTTTCGTAACGCCACTCATCCGGCCCGCCCAACTCCAGTTTCATATTATTGAAGCAGTTCTCCAGCAAGCCACCGGCACGGTCCCCTACCGAAGCCTCTTTAGGCAAGTCCAGAACATCGTATTCCTCGTCGGTCAGGCCCTCTTTACGCGAATCCGTATATTGATGCGGGACAAAGCCGACCTGCATCCATACGCCACCATCACAAGTATAAAATTCCTCACCATTTTTGACATAACGCATATGCTCATCATAATAATCACTATACCAAACTGACATTGGACAATAGCCCAATTCCGGGTCAACAGTGGCTTCCACCCACTGATTCGCAGAATCATAATCTAAACCATTATAATAAATGTCATCCAAATAAATATAATGTCGCGTACTATCGGATGACTCTAACGAGCATGTATCACCAACAACCGTATTCTTCGTCGTGCAGAAATAATCGATTTCATTCATCAACTGAGACCAGCCACGATCATTACAGATATAATATTCCGTTTTGATGTCCGAATTGAGCTTGTAGCTAATGATTTCCTTTTCACCTTCATTTTCGGCAGAACATTCCCCGTTTATTTTATTACGGGAATCAAAGTATTTCCATTCTCCATCACCCAGATATTCATAATATTCAAAAAAATCATTTCCAAACTGTATACCCCTCCAAGAGACCTGAATCTTACAAACATCGCCCACCGATACTCCAACTGTATCACATCCAACACTTGCATCCACATTTTTCCAGAACTTCTGTTCGCACCTGTAATATGAAATTGTATGGCCAAACTTGGGGTTATAGAAATCCCCAGTATTCAAAACAGAATCTATTTCGCCTTCATTTTCTGCACTGCATCTAGGCAATCCATCAAGATTTCCATGATCAGCCTCTATGCAACGTACCAAGGCCCATCCAAAACTATTCGTAGAACTGCCTACATCCGAACTTACATTTAGCGAATACCTTGTTCCCGAAAAAGTATATATAATCACTGGGAAAAAACCTTTGTTGTTAACCAAATATGGGGCCGATTCGTCTTCTCCTCCCAAATGCAAATTCCACCCATTTTCAAAAAATAAGTTCTTGTAATCATTTTCCTCCACTTCTTCTAGCAACCAATCGAAATCTTGAGAAGACGGCAATCGCCAACCTTCTGGACAAAGATCATTATATAAATAGGCCGACTCACCAATATCACTATACAAATAGCCCTGAAATTCCCCTTTATCATAGAATTTCATATGTTCATAGCTCCATCTATCATAAGCCAAGTTTTCCGCCATCCAATTCTGTCCACCCATTCTTATGGTACGGTATTCGTGACCATCGCGCGGATCAACCATAACACCACACGAAGAACATCCAGCAGAAAATTCCTTTATATCCGTAGTCCAGCGCCCAGATTCTTCGCATATAAAATCCCTGCCCTCAAATAGACTTGAAGCATAGGAGACTGTCTTGATTTTCCCCAGATTAGACTCATCACACTTTCCTAGCCCATACAAATTTTCCCAAAATGCAGTGACATAAGGTTCAAATTCAACGATGTCATCTTTAATATGCCAGCCCTTCATATTTTCGCGCACATTTGATAGTTTTCCGGAAAGGTCCATCAAGCACGCATCATCCGCAATCTCTCCCTTGAGCAAAGAATCGTCCCATACACCGTCTTCGGCCAAATCTCCCCCCAACTTGGCAAAACGTTCCATGAACTCCGCTTCGCTTACGTTCCCGAGCAGCAAGACGTTTATAGCCAAGAGAGCCGCATCGCCTTCGCTATCTCCGAAAATGTCCAAATTTTCAACATTGTCGTAATCACCCTCGTCATAGAATGCCGCAAAAATTTCACGGTCCGCCTTACGTTTAGCCTCCGCAACAGGTATTTTCTCCCCCTCCAACAAGACCTGGACGCGTTCAAATTCTAGATGCGTCAACAAGTTCACATTCACCTGGGGCCGTTCGCTAATATCGGCAAGGGCTTTCATAAATATCGGCCCCTTTGACTTCTGCCCGGTAACTTCATTGTGGAAATAACCATCAACCTCGAGCAAAACATAAGGCGAGTTTAATCCCAGTTTTTCAATAGAGAACGCCCCGTTGTCATTCACCACCTTACCCCTGAAAGTCTTCCCCGTCTGCAATAGAGTAGCGCTATCCAGTTCCTGTACCACCACAGACGAACCTACCAAGACAGGCCCTTTCTGAGAAACCCCCTCAATACTGAGAAAAGATTCTCCACCATTGAAAGTACCGTCTTCGGAACAACCCGCAAGCAGCACTTCAAAAACCATAACCAGTGCTATCCATTTACAATTCATGTATCCCTCCATTAGCCTTTAATACAGCGCACGGCATTCTGCGTCTGTTTATCATGCAAAACAATCTTCACACTATCCAGACCTATACTCACCGCATAAGCATGGGTCGCACTCTCCGCAGATTTGTCTTCTTCTGTAGCATCGGAACTCGTCCAAAAGAAGGCATGTGAACGATCGTAAAGATAAGGGTGAACATTAAAACCATATAAATTATGTGGTCCCACAAAAGCAAAGTCAGCTATATTACCGATACCATCATAATCATCTTGATAGTAATCGTCTATCCAATCATTGGCATCCCCCATCAATTTATAGTCAACACCATAATATTCCGTCTCACCCTCTTTTATTCCCCGGCTACTATCGGCAACAAGCATCAGCAAGTCATTCCATTCCTGACGACTGGGTAAGTGCCACCCCTCGGGGCATGCACGTTTCGCTTCGTCCCATGGATAGATTAAATTATCGTCACTCTCATAAAAATAGTAAGCCATATCTGTAGCCATCCATATATTCCCTTCAATGTCAACAAGATCATAGAATTCATCACCCCATTTACTTCTCCGGTCACGGTAAACCATTGTTTCGTCAATAGATTCGCTTTCACTATCATCTATTCTATCATCACCAAGACAGCGAACAGACGCCTGTACAACAACATTTTCATCTTCTTCCATGAATTCAATTCTTGCGCCCTTTGAATCTATTTTCAAGAAAAAGAAGCCTTTTTTTTCAAAGCCCCACGAACGAAGCCAAAAAACAGCCATTTCATCCTTGCCAACAAATTCATTTCCATCATACCATCCCCCATTTAAAGCATGAAACCCATCCTCTGCACGCAATTCCTTTGCGACCTTTTTGCCGTCCCCCCCATATTTATTCAGAAGCCTCTGAACATCTTTAAATGTCGGCAGGGAAGATTCATCCGGACACGCAGAAATCGCTTCATCTCGTTTAAACAATGCTCCATACGTTTCGCAATTAGATTTTTCCAAATCGTAGCACGTTCCCTTTGACGTATTGGTTTTCCTTAAATTTTCAGCACTCCATAAATATTTATCCTCCTTAAAGGATCTATATAGGTAGCCATCATCTCCCCTAGTCACACGAACGAGTTCCCAACCCTCTTTATAACATGAGAACTCATACTTGTAATATTTGCTCATTTTGTTTGTGTTAGTTTGAATCGCATAAAGATTTTTTTCACTGCACGATCCAAGCCCGTATTCATTCACCCAAAAATTGTATATATACTTCTCAAATGGCGGAACGGAATCCCCATCATTCCAAGATTCTACGTAATTACGAGCTTCCGCCAATACGTTTATTCCTTGTGCACTCGTGGAGCCCTGGAACCTTGCATAAACATTGAACGCCCAATCAGCTACCTCAGCTTTGTCGGCACCGGCCCAAACGCCACTATCGGCAAACGACATCGCAGCAAGCGCAATCCGTTCAGAAAAATCGGCTTCGGACACATCCCTTTGCATCAGCACACTTATTGCAAGCAGTGCAGCACCGCCCTCACCTGTAAACAAATCCAGATCCTCGGAACTCCCCATACTAGCCGTTATCCCGAACGAAGCCAAGACTTCCTGTTCTGCCTGTTTTTTTGCATCGCTAAAGGATTTTCCCTCTTCTTGCACCAGTTTCAAGATACGCCCTGTCGCTAGATGCGTAACCAAGTTCACGTTCACATGATCACGGGACTGCAAGTTAGTCAAAGCGTTCAGAATAATCATCCCTCCCGATTTTTGTCCGGTAACTTCGTTACGATAATAGCCATTCACTTCGAGCAAGGCATACTGCGAAACAAGATTCACTCCCTTCACGGTAAATTCACCCTTGTCGTTCTTGATGCTTGACTTAAAGCTCTTTCCTGTCTGATCCAGAGTCTGCCCATCAAGTTCCTGGATAGTCACCGAAGTCCCCACCAAGAACGGGCCCTTCTGCGACACGCCCGAAACAACCCTATCGGTGATTGCCACAATTCCGGCATCTTCCGTAGTGCCACCCGCGATACTCTTTTCAGCGGAGCTGGAACAAGCCGCCACAAACAGCGACATCGAGACAAGAGCCCAAACCGAGAACACCCCCATCCCTATTTTCTTTTGTACCATACTTTTCATTTTATTCCACTCCGTTCAGTTTATCATCTTTTTTTGTTGTAAATCTTTCGCTCAGCGGGAACAGTTGCATGTTCAGGCGGTACACCTGTTCCGTATCGTCGTCTGCCGAAGCGATTGCCACAATGCGGCGGCGGAAATCCGCAATTTCCTTTTTTATCTGCTCGTAGGCCCGGCGCGTGATGCCCATGGTCACCCCGGACATGTCACGTTCCGAAAGCGGCAAGTCCATAGCCTTCACGGCGAACTCCCCCATCTGGCGCTGCATTTCGCGGGCAGCCACCGGCACGGCGTCCACGGGTCCCATCGAGATGGACTTTTCCGTTTGCACGTAGTTCCCGTCCTTGTCTTTCTTTAGGAGGCCAGCCCTCATCAAAAAGTCCAGCGTCTCGGAAACTTCCGTCGCGGATATTTTCTGTTTGCAGGCATGCGCCATCTCGAGAGGCCGCGCCCCCGGCATGTGCGGAGCAATCTCGCGCAGCACCGGATTTTTCCACGACTTGAAATAATCGAACTCCTCGTTCCCCAGCACACGGACCTTGTGAGCCTGTGCCAGCGCACAGCGTTCCTCGAAAGCCGCACGCTTCGCCTTGTCGCTCTTCGCGTGCGCATAAGAAACCATCAGCACAAAATAGGTGCTCTCGAACCCCGCAAGCCCCATGGCGTTCGCGACCGAGCCGGCAGCGCCGACACTCAAGTTCTTTTTCCCTTCGCAGACATATTTCAGGTATACCGGCGAAGTGAACCCGGCGTCACGTGCAAAATCGCGCCACGTAAACGCCGAGCTGCGCTTGCGTTCATCGTAGTAATCCTGGATGAACTTGCGATAATCTGTATATTCAACGATTTCCTTCATGTCTATAAATATAGGCATTCAATGCAAAAACGGAATACAAAATTTGCGTTTTTATGCAGATTTTACCAATTTTTGCGTTTTTATCAAATTTCATCATTTCAGAATACAAACAGCGTATTCCCAGAATACAGGAGTTTCCCCTATTGACGTTTTATAAAACTTTTGGTATATTACTAAGAGCAACTTACTAAAAGTTAAATGAGGTCATTATGGAAAATCCATTCTCTCTAGAGCCCTACACAACAAAAGAACGCTTTTGCGATCGCGAACAAGAGCTTATGGACATAGTTTCCCTTTTGACCAACGGATCAAATGTCACATTGATTTCCCCACGGCGTTACGGCAAGACTGGGCTCATTTTCAGGACCTTCGACACACTCCAAGAAAATAACTATACATGCATTTATGCCGACATTTTTTCGGCTCAGTGCCTAGAGGACTTTATCAAAATTTTATCCGAAGCCATCGTAAGTTCCATGGCCAGCGACTCCTTGATAAAAAAATTCTTCATCGCTCTCAAAAACGTGCGACCGCTTCTTAGCTACGACCCTATTTCCGGAGCACCTCAGGTTTCTCTATCCTTCCAGACAGATTCGCAAAAAACGCCAACGTTAAAAACAATTTTTGACTTTCTTGAAAAGCAAGGGAAACAGATTATTTTCGCCATAGACGAATTTCAACAAATTCGTGAATTCAAGGAAACAAATATCGAAGCCTTACTGCGGACCTACATCCAGCAACTCCATTATGTAAAATTCATTTTCTGTGGCAGCAAAAAACATTTAATGGCAGATATGTTCACCAATGCGAAGAAACCTTTTTACGAAAGTTCCAGGACGGTCTATATCGACCGAATTGATTTAGAGAAATACAAGGCATTTATCACAAGTCTTTTCAAAAAAGCCGGAAAAAACATTGACGACGATGCCGTTGATTTTATCCTGGATTGGACAAAAAGGCATACTTACTATACGCAATTTGTATGTAACCAAGTATTTGCGGAATCTTCTAATAAAATTTCGTTGGAAAATGTAAAAAACGTAGCATCAAGTATTATACGGCTTGAAATCACCAATTTCATTGAACGTCGCAACCTGCTTACCGAAAAGCAGTGGCAATTCTTAATCGCGGTAGCCAAGGAAGGCTCCGTAAGACAGCCAACCGCAAGCGCATTCCTAATGAAATACAGGATAGGCAGCAGTGCGACCGCAAAAAAAATCCTTACTACCCTCGTCGAAAAAGAACTGCTGCTAGAACAAAGCGATTTAAACGGAAAAAACTACAGCGTCTACAACGTATTCATGTCCCGCTGGATGGAATCACTATAACAAAAAAAGGCCCCGCCAGTTTCCTGGCAAGGCCTCGAAGAGAGAGTGTGAGTCGAATTCATCCTAATCTTTCACACAACGGACAACAACTCCAAAGTCATATTTTTCTTTAATAAGTTGATAGTTATTGTAAAGAGACCAACTAGTGGAGGTAACGAAATATTCATTTTCCCTATACTGAGTATACCGCAATAGTTCATCAATCCTATAATCACCCTCCATAATTTCCACCAATTCATTCCATTCTTTCTCACTAGGAAGATGCCAACCATCGGGGCAAATTCCTTGATATTTTTCTCCATCAACCACACGATCTATGATGTCCGAATTCAATCCTTCAATTGTACACTTTCCACTATCGGAGAGATTCAAAATCATACAGATAGGATATTCTCTGCCAATTCCAGGCTCATTACCCAAAATCCACTCTACCGATCCATAATTTCTGTCTTCTTTGGTGACACAATATCTTTGAGACGGATCATTTTCACAGAACTTTACATTGCTATAATTAAAAGAAGGACTGTATTCCAAAAGGCTCGCCATCCAAGTAACGGTCTTGCCGTCCTTCATTTTGATATCCAAAGTCTTATAGGCCCGGCCGTCTCTTTTATCCACCATGGTACCATATTTCCCTGCGGTATCTACAGGAGCATCGCCTTCATCTCTAGCTCCATAATATCTCTTCCATTCTCCATCACGGCAAATATAATGGCTGTACCCCATTTTATCATATGTTACAGCCCTGACCCCATCATAATCGCCACAACGGATCCAGAGCCCCCATGTCGAATCCCAAGGAACAACAAACGAATTAAGATGTTTTTGAAAATCAGCAACTTTGGTCGTCCCCATATTTATTAGGTTCTGGCTTACAACGTTATAAACGGAATCATGATTAGCCATGGAAACATCTTTCTTTATTTGGCCAATCAAGGTCGTATCATCCAAAACGCCATCTGTTTCTATATCCAGTGCAATCGTTGCCAAACGATCAGTAATTTCGCCCATATCTCTGGCAGTAAGCATTATCAAAGAAATCGCCAGAAGTTTAGCATCGTCCTCACCATTGCCTAGAATATCAAGTTGATCAAATGCCTCCGTTTCTTCCGAGAACCCAAAAGCGGCCATCACTTCCTTTTCAGCTTGTCGTTTTGCCTCGTCAACAGGCTTACCCTGCTTGACCAGATAACGAATGCGGTCAAAGGCCAAATGAGTCAGGACATTGATGTTGACATGATCAAGGTCTTGCAAATCCACAAGACTGTTCAACGAAATCTTCTGGGTTGATTTTTCTCCAGTCACCTCGTCGATATAGTAGCCGTTCGCATTGAGCCAGGCGTAGCGATCGTCCAGATTGATTTTTTTCAACGAATAGTCGCCCTTATTGTTATTGACTTTTGTGGAAAAATGTGTACCTGTCTGGCGCAAATTTTCGTCCATCCCATAAAGGGTCACCTCGGTTCCTTTTACAAACGGCCCCTTTTGCGAAGTCCCGTAGATGGTCCTTGTCGATCCAGGTTCACCCGAACTGGTTTCATCCATGCCACAAGCGGCCAGGAAAATTCCGGCGACAAGCAGCGCAAAAACATAATAACCCTTTCTAAACATTTTTTCCTCCTTAATCATTATTCGTCAATTAGGAAAGTCAAAAACATCCTAGTTTTTCACGCAGCGGACGGGATATGTCACAGCACCATTAATCCATATACCTGCAGAATTATCGAATCCATTAATGTCCCAAATAGCAAAGACTTCACCATAATAACTAGAGAACACGGCAGAGTAGTTTAAAAAGATGGCGTAATGTGGGATATCTTCGTCAGGATACACGCCATGAATCACTTCTTCTTCGTACTGCAAATAAACAAAAAGTTCACGGGTTTCGTAATCATTCCTTATTGCATCCATCAGGTTCTCCGCTTCATCAGGTCCGGGAATATGCCATCCATCGGGACAGATTCCTTGATGCGGTCTTTGATCTATAATTTGTTCAAAAATCTTATACAACGAGTCGTTCGCACAATTATCACATGGAATATTCAGAAGTTGAGATGTAGAATAATATCGGCCCACTCCAGGAGCATAGCCCCATTCTCTTTCCCCAAATTCTGGTTCGTATTCCAAGAGGCTAGCCATCCAAGTAACCGTATCGCCATTCTTTAATTTAACATCTAGCGTCCTGTAGACACGACCATCCCGTTCATCTACGAAGGAACCATATTTTCCCGTGGTATCCACAGGGGGCTGACCTTCCTCCCTGTATCCCATATAAGTTTTCCATACACCATCACGGCAAATTAACTTTTCGGGCTGGATAATTTTCCCATTTCTAATTTGGACTTTATTCACAACTTCATCCTGGTTATTACAATTCTCCCCTATTGAAACCCCAGGAGAGACATACAGTTTGATATACTTTTCGAAGTCGGGAATTTTAGCTGCATTCATACCAATTAGATTCTGACGTGCCTTTGCATAAAAACCTTCGTTATCATAAAGAGAAACAAACCTCTTGATTTTCTCCATCAAGGTCGTATCATCCAAAACGCCATCTGTTTCTATATCCAGTGCAATCGTTGCCAAACGATCAGTAATTTCGCCCATATCTCTGGCAGTAAGCATTATCAAAGAAATCGCCAGAAGTTTAGCATCGTCCTCACCATTGCCTAGAATATCAAGTTGATCAAATGCCTCCGTTTCTTCCGAGAACCCAAAAGCGGCCATCACCTCTTTTTCAGCTTGCCGTTTCGCCTCGTCGACGGGCTTACCCTGCTTGACCAAGTAACGAATGCGGTCAAAGGCCAAATGAGTCAAAACGTTGATGTTGACATGATCAAGGTCTTGCAAATCCACGAGGCTGTTCAACGAAATCTTCTGGGCGGATTTTTCTCCAGTCACCTCATCGATATAGAAGCCATTCGCATTGAGCCAGGCGTAGCGATCGTCCAAATTGATTTTTTTCAACGAATAATCGCCCTTATCGTTATTGACTTTTGTGGAAAAATGAGCACCCGTCTGGCGCAAATTTTCGTCCATCCCATAAAGGGTCACCTCGGATCCCTTTACAAACGGTCCCTTTTGCGAAGTCCCGTAGATGGTCCTTGTCGATCCAGGTTCACCCGAACTGGTTTCATCCATGCCACAAGCGGCCAGGAAAATTCCGGCGACAAGCAGCGCAAAAACATAATAACCCTTTCTAAACATTTTTTCCTCCTTAATCATTATTCAAAATAACTACTTAACGTATAGTCACAGAGCCTCATCGCATTCTTTGGAAAGTCTTTAACATTTAAATCAAAAGGCAATTTACCCGATTTGGCAAAGGAGTCGGCAAAGGCATCGACGAAATTCTGCCCCACAGCGCATCGCTTGTCAGAAGGGATATCTTCATTAAAAGCACAATTATCAATCCATGAGCTAAGCAGCCTCAACGCTTCATCATCAGGCTTACTCCCATTGACATCCAAATCCTCAAAATCCTCATCAAGATGCTTTTTATCAAAAACATTCAACCAATCTGTATGGGCCTGTTTTTTTGCTTCGCGGAAAGGCATTCCTTTTTCAATCAGCTTCAGAACGCGAGCATATTCTAAATGTGTAAACACATTGATATTTACACGATCTCTATTGCTAACATCAGACAACGCATTGAGACGGACCTGGCATTCCGAATTTTCGCCCGTCGATTCTCTTTTATAATACCCCGTCGCCGTCAGCCTAACATACTGGCTTTCCAGGTTGATATCATCAATCACGAAATCGCCAGAGTCGCTACGTGTCGTGGCAAAAAATTCCTTGCCCGTGGGTTTAAGGTTTCCAGCCGCCGAAGTTTCCTTGAGGACAATATTGGAGCCCTTCACAAACGGGCCCTTCTGCGCCACGCCAGCAATCTGCTTGTTCGTAATGGCGATAACCCCCGAATCCACGGAGGAGCCCCCAGCGACATCTTTATCACCGGAACAGGCGACCACAAAGCCCAACAAAATGGCAAAAGCCAATGTAAAGACCAAGCATTCTCCAAACACTTTATAAACATACCTCTTCATTTTTTGTCCTCCTTATTCAATACACTTTTCTTCCCCGTCCCTAAGCGTCCGCTCATCGGGAAAAGTTGCATGTTCAATCGGTAAACATATTCCGTTTCATTTTCTTCTGTGGCGATTGCCGTGATACGGCGGCGGCAATCCTCAAGTTCCTTGCGAATGCGGTCATAAGAACGTCGCGTCAGGCCCAAGACCATCCCCGACATTTCGCGCTCCGACAGCGGCAGGTCCAAAGCCTTTATCGCAAATTCCCCCATCTGGCGCTGCAAATCTCTCGCCGCGACAGGAACAGCCTCGGCAGTTCCAATCGCCACCGATTTTTCCGTCTGGTGATAGTTTCCGTTCTTGTCCTTCTTCAGGAGTTTCATCTTCACCAGCAAATCAAGCGTCTCGCTCACCTCGGCGGCGGTTATCACCGGCCTGCAGGTGCGGGCCATCTCGAGAGGCCGCGCCCCCGGCATGTGCGGAGCCAGTTCGCGCAGCACCGGATTTTTCCACGACTTGAAATAGTCAAACTCCTCTTTCCCGAGCACATGTACCTTGTGCGCCTGGGCCAGAGCACAGCGTTCCTCGAAGGCGACACGCTTCGCCGCATCGCTCTTCGCATGGGCATACGAGACCATCAACACGAAATAGGTCTGTTCAAAACCCGCGAGCCCCATGGCATTCGCAACCGAGCCGGCGGCATTGACACTCAAGTTCTTCTTTCCTTCGCAAACATACTTCAAGTAAACCGCCGACGAGAAGCCTGCATCGCGTGCAAAATCGCGCCAGGTAAATGCCGAGCTGCGCTTACGTTCATCGTAGTAATCCTGGATGAACTTGCGATAATCTGTATATTCAACGATTTCCTTCATGCTATTAAATATAACCTAACAAATGTTATTGGGAACACAAATTTTGCATTTTTGTTCAAATTTTACCATTTTTCTATTTTTTCAATTAAAATTCAGCAATCCAGAACACAATCATGTGTTCCAGGAACACAGAAAAAAGACCCCGCAAGCGGGGCCTGAATAAGAGAGAGATAATTTATCCTAGTTTTTCACGCAGCGGACTCGAGCTTTCTCTAGTGGATGATCATCTTGTGGCCAAGCACCGCTGCCAATATAGATTGGAATTTGGTTCAATTTTGTGTTGAAGTTACGATATCTTTGATCAAGATCACAAGCCCACATTTCATTATTTTCAACACAGTATTGGTACAAAGCCATCCATAATTCCTGCGTATTCTCGCCAGCAAAAGATTCATGTGCGTACGTGTGATAATAGAGTCTCAAGTACTCCTTATCCATCGGTTCAAGATTGAAATCGAACCTATTATGGAAAACGCCAGCTGTACTCTTTGCAAAGTCGGATTTTCCGCCCGTTCTCCATGTTTCGTCAAGCAGATTTTCAAGTCCACCCACATAAGTAATCAAGTCCGCCCAATCCCTAACATTGGCCACATGCCAACCAACAGGGCAAATTCCTTGATGTAAAGAATCAATCAAACTTTCATCAAGAGGTCGGTTCATATATTCATCATCAATTTGCATGGCAGTCGTCCAGCTATACAACCCCGAAGTTGTTTCATACTTAAGGTCTTCTGCCATCCACTCATAGTTTTTCCCATTAAACACAAAACTTACCGTTTTATATTTTTTGCCGTCTCGCAGATCGACCATAGTCCCCGATTCATGATCGATTCTCATTGTAAGCGAATCTATTTGTTCTTTTGTCTTTATTTCCCAGCTATAACCATCACAAAGAAGGTAGCCTGAATCCAAAGGTGCCATCTGTTCCAAATTAGGATTATACCGTACAATAGGCCTTTCGAATTTTCTGACTTCGCCCCAAAGGTCTTCGGTACACTGTTCAACACCCATATAGTTTAAAAACAAGAACTTACCAAAGTCGTATTTTTTTTTCTTCATCGTAAGGATTTCAAACGAACCAGGGTCCACGCTATCCTTCGCTCTCATATTTTCTTCACTGTAGAATTCTGCAGCGACATGTTCTCTAGCCTGATCATAAGCCTGTCTTGCCAAGTGCTGCATAATGGTATCGCTCAACACACCATCATCGGCAAAGTCATCGGCAATTCCATCAATAAATATCTGGAGATTCGGACAATTGACGCGATCGGGATTTGTCCAATGTTCCCATTCTTCATCGGAATTCAATTCGCCCTCCCACGGGTCCCACAATTCTCGTGTATCAACAAACAGACTGAGATTATAGAGAGTCCTATCCCCTTCTGTCGTGTTGAAAATATTCAAGTCTTCCGCCAACGGAGCCTCCATATCTACCCCGAACGCCGCAAAAACTTCCGTCATCGCCTGTTTTTTAGCCTCGGCAAACGACTTGCCGGACTTAAACAAATTCAACACTCTCTTGTATTCAAAATGAGTCAAAAGATTGATGTTTGAAGTATTGCGATTCGCCAAATCAGAGACCGCATCTAGGCGCATTTGACATTCCGAAAGCGGATTGTCATCGTATTCATGCGTATAGTAACCTTCAGCAGAAAGAAGTACATATTGACTTTCCAGATTAATGCTGTCAATTGCAAATTCGCCCTTGTCGCCAGTAATCGTAGTATAGTATTCCTTGCCCGTGGGTATAAGGTTCCCTTCCGCCGATGTTTCACGGAGTACGACGTTGGAACCCTTTACAAGTGGACCCTTCTGCGCCACGCCGGCAATCTGCTTATCCGTAATCGCGATAACACCCGCATCACCCGAAGCGCCGCCTACAAAATCTTTGTCACCGGAACCGGAACAGGCGACAACAAAGCCCAACAAAATGGCAAAAGCCATCGTAAAGACCAAGCATTCCCCACAAAATTTATAAACATCCCTTTTCATTTTTGTCCTCCTTACTAGATACACACTTCTTCCCCGTCCCCAAGCGTTCGCTCATCGGGAACAATTGCACGTTCAAACGGTAGACCTGTTCCGTTTCGTCGTCTTCGGTAGCGATCGCCACGACGCGCCGGTAGTAATCTTCCGTTTCCTTTTTTATCCGCTCGAAAGCACGTGACGTAAGGCCCAGCGTATACCCCGACATGACACGCTCGGAAAGCGGCAGATTAAGCGACTGGATGGCAAATTCCCCCATCTGGCGTTGCAGATCGCGAGCCGCCAACGGCACGGCCTCCACAGGAGCCATTTTAATCGCCTTGTCGGTCTGATGGTAGTTCCCGTTCCTGTCCTTCTTCAAAAGCTTCGCCTTCACCAAGAAGTCAAGCGTCTCGGAAACTTCCGCCGCCGTAATCTTCGGCTTGCAAGCCTTCGCTATCTCGAGCGGCTTTGCGCCGGGCATGTGCGGAGCCAATTCGCGGATTACCGAATTTTTCCACGACTTGAAGTAGTCAAACTCCTCGTCACCGAGCACATGGACCTTGTGCGCTTTCGCCAAAGCACAGCGTTCTTCGAATGCGGCCCTTTTCGCCTTGTCGCTTTTTGCATGGGCATACGAGACCATCAGCACAAAGTAAGCCTGCTCATAGCCGGCAAGCCCCATGGCATTCGCGACAGAACCTGCGGAGCCGATACTCAGGTTCTTCTTCCCTTCGCAAACGTACTTTAAGAACACTGCCGACGAGAAGCCTGCATTCCGGGCAAATTCCTGCCACGAAAATGCCGAGCAGCGCTTGCGTTCATCGTAGTAGTCCTGGATGTACTTGCGATAATCTGTATATTCAACAATTTCCTTCATGAGTATGAATATACCCTATTTTTTTAAGTTAGGACATAAAATTTGCGTTTTTGAGCAGATTTTACCACTTTTCGCTAAATTTGAAAAAATTCAGCAATTTAGAACATGACACGCATGTTCTGAGAACATGAGAGAGTGGGTACACGAAAAAGGCCCCGCAAGCGGGGCCTAAAAGAGAGAGTTATACAAATTATCCTAGTCTTTCACGCAACGGAGACCCAAAAGTATATCCCCATCGTTGAGACCTAATATTGGCAACCTTATATCTCGAATTGACGATACATAAACTCCAAAGCTATCACGAGAGTCATCGGACGGGTTATCACCAGGCTCAATAGTATAATTACTGTAGAAAGAGGTATGATACACAGCTTTCTGTTCCGGATTGGGATACTGGGGATAACGCATCAGTTCTAGCATTTCGAGATCATCCTTTATGGCGTCAGCCATTTGGTCCCACTCCTGATTATTGGGTACGTGCCAACCGTCAGGGCATATACCTTGGACATTCTCATTGAGGTTTATCGGCTTTTTAAGACGAACCTCAGAGCTATTAAACTCGCACTTTTCTCCAGCGGAAAGCCCAAAAATCTGGCAAATCGTATACCCTCTACCGATCCCAGGGCTATAACTTGTCATCCCTTTAGAATACATTTCACCTCGGTTGTTTCCCCAGCGAGAAACAGTATCATCACCATTCTTAGTGTCGTATTCCAAAAGGCTTGCCATCCAGGTAGCCGTATCGCCATTCTTTAATTCAACATCTAAAGTCTTGTAAACCATACCATCTCTTTCATCGACAAAAGAGCCATATTTTCCCGTGGTGTCAACAGGAGGGTCCCCTTCGTCTCTTTCTCCATCATAACCCATCCATACGCCGTCACGGCAAATAACTCGTTCCTTTTCTTCAAAATGGGTCGTTCTTCTGACCTCGTCTTGAGTGTTACAGTGCCCCCATACAGAATCCCAAGGAGAAGCGAATTGCTTGAGAAACTTTTTAAAATCGGGAACTTCGGCGACTTCAACCCATTCTTTTACATACCTGGCAACGGTATCGCGGCCATCATTATCGTAAGTGTAGTAATCGTAGACGGGTTCAAGCCCGACTTTGGCATTGTCAAAAACGCCATCGTGATAATCCATGGACACAAGGTCTTTTGTCCGGCGAATCAAGACAGTGTCATCCCAGGTTCCATCCTTTTCCAAATCCAGGGAAATCTCGGCCAAAGTACTTGCTACTTCGCCCATATCTTTACCCGTAAGCATAATCATGGAGACTGCCAAAAGTTTAGCATCGCCTTCGGTATTGTTGAGAATATCGAGCTGATCAAAGGCTTCCGTCTCCTCTGAAAAACCAAAAGCGGCCATCACTTCTTTTTCGGCTTGTTTTTTCGCTTCGCCAACAGTTTTACCCTGCTTGACCAGATAGCGAATTCGGTCAAAAGACAGATGCGTCAGAACGTTGATGTTGACATGGTCTAGGTCCCGCAAGTCGACAAGACTATTCAACGAAATCGTTTGTTCAGAAGGAAAACCGCTCAACTCGCTGGTAAAGTAGCCGTTGGCATTGAGCCATGCATAACGATCGTCCAAATCAATGTTTTTCAAGGAGTATTCACCGCGGTCGTTATCGATTTCCGTGGAGAAATGTGCCCCCGTTTGCTGCAGTTTTTCATCCATCCCATAAAGGGTCACTTTGGTTCCTTTTGTAAAAGGCCCCTTTTGCGACTTCCCGGAAATAGTTCTTCCAGAGGCCGAACTTTCAGAACCCGATTCAAACTGGCTGCACGCCGTGAAAAAAGTTCCTGCGACAAGTAACGTGAAAATGGCAAGGTTTTTTTTAGACATAATTCCTCCTTATTTTCCCATCCATTCGTATATACACTTAAAGAAATCATCATCTCCATGCAGTTCTACAGAACCTCTCAATCCAGGCAGTTCGCCTGAAGTAGAAAAGACCCGTGCAAGATCGTCAATACCTGCTTGAACACCACTGCAATCGTTATTGGTCTCATAAGCGCAAATAGAACCGCAATATTCACCGAACATACATTCATCGAAATGCGCACTAATTTGTTCCAGCGCCTTGTCTGTTTTTCCGTCATTGGCAATATCCAGATTCTCAAAATCATCTGCAAGGTTTTCATAGCCAAACTCTTGCATCCATTCTTCACGAGCCTGCTTTTTTGCCTCGGCAAACGATTTCCCGTTTTTAACGAGGTAAAGAGCGCGATCGTATTCAAGATGCGTAAGGATATTGATGTTTATCTGGTCTCGATCTCGGATGTCGGACAGAGCCCTTAAGCTAATCTGGCATACCGTGTTCTCGCCCGTCGTTTCTCTTTTATAATAACCTGTCGCCTTCAGCCGGACAAACTGGCTTTCCAAATTGATGCCATCTATTTGGAAATCCCCCTTGTCG
The DNA here is from genome assembly GCF_947305105.1 of uncultured Fibrobacter sp. Lineage (NCBI taxonomy): Bacteria > Pseudomonadati > Fibrobacterota > Fibrobacteria > Fibrobacterales > Fibrobacteraceae > Fibrobacter > uncultured Fibrobacter sp. Next base: position 20,707 of record NZ_CAMZCS010000029.1, read on the forward strand.
GTGCGAGTCGTGGCAAAGAATTCCTTGCCCGTAGGCTTAAGGCTACCATCCGCCGACGTTTCCGCGAGGACAATATTCGAACCCTTTACAAAAGGGCCCTTCTGCGCCACGCCGGCAATCTGCTTGTTCGTAATCGCAACAATGCCTTCCGCCTCTTCGCTCGTGCCGGAAACCTTTTCACTATCAGAACAGGCACCGAACAGAACTCCCAATACAAGGGCCAGCAAAATTCCTGTTTTCGCTCTCCACGGCTTGCCCGGACGGAAAGCATTTCTGGTTTCATCAAAACAATTCATCATTTTTCTTCTCCTTTACCCGCTGTTACTGTTTTCAAATTTTCTGTCAACGGGAAAAGTTGCATGTTCAAACGGCAAACCTTTTCCACGTTTTTATCCGCCGAGACAATCGACACGATGCGCTTGCGGCATTCCGTGAGTTCCACGACAACCTTTTCGTAGCTTTCGGCAGTCATGCCCATGGTAATTCCACTAAAATGACGTTCCGAAATCGGCAACTTGTCAAGTGCCTCAAGCGCAAACTCGCCCATCTGGCGCAGCAGCGAATGTATCGCCACAACCACCACGTTCAGGCGGCCCGTACTTAGCGAACGATTCGTCTGGTGGTAATTGCCCTTGATATCCCTTTCCAGCAAGCCGGACTTGAGAAGGAAGCGAAGGCTGTCGCTCACGTCGGCAGCAGAAATCGCGGGCCTGCAAACCTTGGCAATCTCATGCGGCTTCGCCCCCGGCATAGCAACCGCAAGTTCACGCACCACGGAATGTTTCCATGTTTCGTAGAAAGTGTACAAGTCGCTCCCGAGGATTTTGACATGGTGCGCTGCACTCAGCGCCTGCATTTCTTCGAAGCACTTTTTCTTTTCCCGATCCGTTTTCGCACTTTCGTAGCGAACCATCAAGACAAAATAGTCGTACTCGAAGCCCAGCAAACCCATGGCAGAAGCCGTCTTTTTCGCCCCTTCCTCACGAAGCCGGGTCTTACCATCGCAAACAAGCTTCAAGTACGACCCCGAGGCAAACCCCGCAAGCCTCGCAAACTCGCGCCAAGTAAATGCAGAACTACGCTTGCGTTCGCTGTAGTAGTCCAGAATATACTGGCGATAATCTTTGTATTCAGTAACCGTTTTCATCATGACAATAAGATAGATTATCCCTTTTGGGGATGCAACATTTTCTAAAAAACAAAAATGGCGATTTTAAGCAAATTTCGCACATTATTTATTTAAATAAAATATTTTTTGCATTCTATAAAACAAAAATACAAAACTATAAAACAAAAGAGCCCTCGGCGCAGAGCCGAAGGGCTTCCCTAGATTTCAACAAGCTATTTATTTCACGGAAACACGTTGCATTCCGTTGCCGATGCGGACAAAGTACGTGCCCGCCTGGCCTACTGGGATGGCAAAGTTCGCGCCAGTGACAGGCCCACGGCGGAGTACACGGCCCTGCATATCGAGAAGGGCATAGGTGTCACCAAGTGCAGCATCGACGGCGCCAAACACCTGTATATTGCGACCGACAACTTCCACGCTAAACTGCGGAACAACAGTAACCATCGGCAAAGCATCCTTGCCCTTCTTGCTGGAACTGCTGGACTTACGCGAAGAGCTACTGGACTTGCCCGAAGAACTCAACTTTGCACTATTCGAAGACTTGACGCTGCTCGAGGATTTCGATTTGGAACTGGAGGATTTCGCAACTGACGAACTCGAAGTGGCTTCCGGATCCTTCACGACGATTTTCACCTCTGCCGTATCGTTATTCTCGTAGCCTTCGGCAACGACCTTCACGTTGTATTCGCCACTCGCATTTTCGCTCACGGCACCTTTAACGGTGATAGTTTTTGCCTTTGTGTCCCTCTCAGCGACAAGTGTCCCTTCGGGGTAATTTAATCCCAGAGCGTTCATTGCCAGTTCGTACTTGAACACGATGGGCTCAATCGAATCGCCAGCGTTTACGGTCTGCGTGGTTTTGCCGCTGGCATGTTCCATTTTCGTTTCGCCGGGTTTGTGTTTGATTACGAGCTTTACGAATGCCGTGTCGTTGTTGTCGAGGCCTTTTGCGCATATACTCATGACAAGTGTCGAGTCACCGAAATCTTCTGGAATGGCACCCTGCAACAAGATCATTTTTGCCTCTGGGTCATTATAGGGATCTAAAGTCTTCGGGATGTCCTTAAAGTGCAAGTCGGTAATGTTTTCGTATTTGAGCGTGACGGGCTTGATGCTGTCGCCAGCAACAACAACCTGCGAATCATTTTTGAGTATCTTAATGTCTGTAACGACGGGAATATGTTCCACTTCAAGTTCGAAGTTATAGACAACAGAATCCCGTTCTGTCAAATAAACGGCCAAAGCAAACTTGTATTTTTCGTCTTTATGAGAGTCTTCGACAGCCCCTTCAATCGTGATTGTCTTGGAATTAGTGTCTTTTTGGACTATCAGGCCCGACGGCAAATTATCGATGCGATAACTGTGAAACTGCTGGTAGTCGAACACAATCGGCTCGATGGAATCCCCAGCCATAACGTTCTGCTTCAAGCTTCCGTCAGAAAGTACAAACGCATCCTTTAACGAGAGGACCGTAATATAAAACATGGAAACGCTGGTTCCATTTATCGTATCCGTTGCAAGAATCTCTATCAGGTATTTGCCGGGGTCCGTGTCAGTAGCGACAGTCCCCGAAACAGTGGCAAGCGATTTTTCGACCCAATCGTCGTACTCAAACACACCGGTGAGCGAATCCAAAAGCGTGTATTCTACAACATGAGCCCCTTCAACCACAAAAACAACGGGTTCTATGGTATCGCCAGGAAATACCGTCTGCTGAGTACTTCCCATACGCAAGTTCATTTTGGGTTGGGGTTTATCTGTTTGACCCATGGCAGCCGTAGCCATCAGCAACAACGAAATCAATACAATCAGTCTTTTCATGCATACTCCACACACACAACTACCATATTCCCTGTGGCAAGCAAATTTAGAAAAAAAGGAGCCCCCGGCGTATTGCCGAGGGCATTCCTTTGCAAGGGGATCCCGCCTTCGCGGGTCTGTGATGGCCACGCCCTTGCGGGCTCGCCATGACACAGTCTAGACTACGAGAGTCTGGAAATCATGTAACCGGCGCAGACTGCGGTACCAATCACGCCAGCCACGTTCGGGCCCATGGCGTGCATCAGCAAGAAGTTCTGCGGGTCATACTTGGCACCTTCCACCTGCGAAACACGTGCGGCCATCGGCACGGCGGACACGCCAGCAGAACCGATGAGCGGGTTCACGGGGTTCTTCGGAGAGCACCAGTTCATGATCTTCGCAAGGAAGAGGCCGGCTGCGGTCGAGAAACCGAAGGCGACAACGCCCATGGCGATAATCATGAGGGTCTGCGGTTTGAGGAAGATGTCGGCAGACATCGTGAGGCCTACGGACGTGCCGAGGAAGATGGTCACGATGTTCATGAGTTCGTTGGAAGAGGTCTTCACGAGACGTTCCACGACACCGGCTTCCTTGAAGATGTTACCGAGCATGAGCATGATGATAAGAGCAGAAGCATCGGGCACCACGAGGATGCACACGATCATCACCATCACGGCAAACACGATGCGTTCGGCCTTCGACACCTTGCGGAGAGCCTTCATGCGGATCTTGCGTTCCTTGTCGTTGGTCATGAGGCGCATGATAGGCGGCTGGATCAGCGGAACGAGGGCCATGTAAGTGTAGGCCGCGACCGCGATGGGGCCAATCAAGTGCTTGGCAAGTTTGTTTGCAGTGAAGATGGAGGTCGGACCGTCGGCACCACCAATGATACCGATGGAGGCCGCTTCACCGAGAGTAAAGCCACCGAAAGCCACAGCGCAGAACATGGTCGCGAACACGCCGAACTGAGCGCCACCGCCGAGGAGCAGTGTACGCGGGTTAGCGATAAGCGGTCCGAAGTCCGTCATGGCACCCACGCCCAAGAAGATGATGGGCGGGAAGAGTTCCAGGTGGATACCCTGGCTGATGTAGTAATAGAGGCCGGCCGTCGGGGTAAACATACCTTCGATGCTCCAGCCGCCATCGTAGAATCCCGCACTCGGGATGTTCACCGCCAATGCGCCGAGCGAAATCGGCAAGAGCAGCAGCGGCTCATACTTTTTGACAATCGCCAAGTACATCAAGACGAAACTCACGACCCACATAATCACCATCGAAGGGGTGACGTATGCGAACCCGGTATCGCTTGCGAACTCGACGACCGATTGCAAGAGTGAACTCATTTATCTGTACCTCTTAGGCGATGGTCATCATGGTCTGACCGTCAACGACGGTGTCGGTTTCCTTGACGGAGATGGAGGTAACGGAACCTGCGCACGGAGCGACCACCGGGTTTTCCATCTTGAGGGCTTCGATGATAGCCACTTCCTGGTTGGCTTCGACCTTGTCGCCAACCTTGACCTTCAGTTTGAACACGGAGCCAGCGAGCGGGCTCTTGACTTCGATACCACCAGCAACAGCAGGAGCTGCGGCAGGAGCGGCAGCGGGGGCGGCAACCGGAGCAGCAGGAGCTGCGGCAACGGCAGAATCAAGAACTTCTACTTCGACGTCGTAGGTCTTGCCTTCGAAACTGATACGGACTGTTTTCTTCATTTTGATTTTTCCTGGCTTTAAGCCTGTTAAGTTTTAAAAGTTTACCTTACTTGACAATCGTCCAAGCAGGGGAGTTAATGTTTCTGTAGGCGGTCACGCGGCAGGGCTGACCAATGGCCTGGGTCGCAGCGGCGGTCACCAGGGCAAGGAACTGTTCGTTGCTCATGCCGGGGTGTTCTTCCAGGGCGGCGACGGCGGCAATGCCGAGGAAGGCCTGGAGCTGCTTGTTGGTGAAGCCCGGGTGTACGCTCTTCGCGTTCGGATCCCAGTCACAGTGGGCGGGGCCGATAGTCACGGGCGCGACAGCGGCAGGTGCCGGAGCAGCCTTGACCGCGGGGGCAGGAGCCTTGTCCTTGTTGAGGCCGAGCTTCGCCATGATGAAGTTCATGAGGTAACAGAGCACCGTGAGGCCAATGATGACGCACATCACCACGATAAGGCCGGTCGCCTGGAATTCAACCAGGGAGCCGATGCCGAACGTGTCAGAGTCGCCCTTGCAGCCCTGTTCGGTGGAATACTGGCCCTTGCAGTAGGTGGACCCGAGTTTCGCCTTCGCGATGGGGAGCACCTTGTGGCCAGCGGCGTTCTCGATAGAATCGCGAACATCGCGGGCAAGGACAGCCTGTTCGTATGTCTTGTAAAGGACCGAATGGTTACCGCTGTGGGTTTCCACAATCTTGTAAACCATCGAATCATCCATGCCCGGCATGGAAAGCTGCGCCTGGACCTGGGCGGCATCGGAGGGGAGCATGAGCCCGAGCTGTTCGTCGAACTTGCCCTTCACCTTTGCTTCAGGTTGCGGAGCAACGAGAGCCGGCTGCTGCACGTCCGCTTCCTGGACTGCGGCGGGAGCCACTTCCTGGGATTCGGGTGCATTGTTCTGTGTTTCGTTCATATTGGATTCAATCCATTCTTATGGGTTTCTGTTTTGTAAAAATCAGCGCGGGGAAATATAGAATTTTAGTAGGAAGCAGGAGGTAGGAAGTAGGAAGTGATGGGTGGTTATCGGGAGTTGGATAGACATAAAAAGGGCGCGCATTTTCTGCGCGCCCCAAATGTTAACATTCCTAAACAAAGCCTTATTCAATGATGGTCATTTTACCTTCATCGAGGCCCTTGACCGCATAGAACACCTTGGTTCCGTCCGGTTTCAGGACCACCGCGATACCGGCAAGATAGTTCAGCCAGTGGTCTTCTGGAGACTCATAGTACCTCAAGTCAATTCGCCCTTCGGAAACATAGGACACAAGAGGAATGAGCATAATGTCGTGCGTGATGAACACGCCGATTGTCTTTCCGGAATTTTCCAGCGCCGGGATAATATGATCTTCAAGCAATTCAGAGCTTCTGGTCTTCAAATCGTAGAACGCATCGTCGTAGCCGCCTTCGAACGCCCATCTCGTCGTGACGCCCCTGCCATCATCATTTTCGTTGTAAAGGGCCATGTAGTAGGACATCTGGTTCTTTACAAACCAACCCTCGTTCAGCACTTTTATAGTATCGCCAAGCGTATCGGCGTCACCACGCCCTATGGCAATATTATTGTACGTCTGGTGAGTACGGATATATTCCGAACCCGCATAATAGATTTCCGGGCCACCCACCAACTTGGCCCCGAGCTGTTGGGACTGAAGCCTTCCGTTATCCGTCAGCGGTGTTTCCTTGCTAATCGTGTTCACGCGTTCGGCATGGCGCAACATCACCACCAACTTTTCACCCTCGGCGAGTCGTGCAAAGACACTATCGACCGGGGTAAAGTCACTGACCGCAGATTGAGTGACAAGCTGGCTGTTAATGACCCCCATCTTCTCTTGTTCAGTCGCTAAACGCCAAAGGAGCGTTCCGTTGTCGCAGTAGAAATAACGATCTTCGCCATTAATGGAGGCCACCTTGAGTTCGCCCTTAGTCGAGTCGTTACATGCGCCCAAGTAATCCTCCGGCCCATGGACAACCACGCTATCCACGACATGGATACTGTCAATCACATTAATGCTATCCGTAATACGCAAGCTATCAATGATATTCAAACTGTCCACGATATAGATGCTATCAATGACGTTCAAGCGAGTCGTCACGCGAAGGCTATCAATATAGCGCACGACATCCTTATAGCGAACACTATCGATAATGTTCAAGCTATCGACAATACGCAGACTATCTTTAATACGCAAGCCGTCAAGGTAGCGCGTCACTTCCCTATACTGGACGCTATCGACGATATGCAGGCTATCAATAATACGCACACTATCTCTAATGCGCAAACTGTCCAGATAACGAGTAACTTCATTATAACGGACACTATCAATGATATTCAAGCTATCCTTAATACGTACACTATCTTTAATACGCAAACTATCGATATAACGGACGCTGTCTATCAGATTCACACTATCCCGAATCACGACCGAATCAGGGCCAGCAGAATCAGAAGCAACCGCATCCGTTTCTTCCACGTTTACGGAAACATTTGTACTGTCTTCGCAGGCAGCAAAGAAAAAGACAAGCAGGGCGCTTGTCCATAATTTTAGAGTGAGTGATTTCATTTTGTGCAGACTCCTTTTTACCAACACCATTTGTCAGCAAGTTTAAGTTGTACACAAAATATACTTTAGTTGTAATGTGAAGTCAATTTTTATCTACGCAGCTACACCACAGATAAGGTAAAATTTTTATTAACAATTTATTTGTAATACACAGGCTATAATCTGCATAGCCCGTGTAATTTACAAAATCCTACATCGTACCCGAATCAAGCCCCTTGACTGCATAGAACACCTTGGTTCCATCCGGCTTGATAACGACGGCAAAACCCGCAAGATAGTTCACCCAGCGATTTTTCGTAGACTCGTAATACTTCAAATCGATATTTCCATCGGAGACATACGCAATCAAAGGCAGGAGCATCACATCGTGCGAGACGAACACTCCTATCGACTTTCCGGATTTTTCCAATGCAGGAATGAGATGATCTTCGATCAATTCAGAGCTCCTTTCGGCCAAATCGTAGAATGCATTGGTATATCCTCCCTCGTACGCCCATCTGGAGAGAAACGCAAAGGCGCCCCCCGCCTGCCACTGGGCTGAATTGTAGGCATTCTGGTTCTTTATGAACCAGCCGTCATTCAACACAGACAAAGTATCAGCCAGCGTATCGGCATCGCCGTGACCCTTGGCAATGTTGTTGCACGTCTGATGGGTACGGATGAATTGCGAACCCGCATAATAGATTTCCGCGCCACTCTTCAATTTAGCACCAAGTTCATACGACTGGAGCTTTCCATTATCCGTAAGCGGGCCCGTCCTGGAATAATCGGAACCCCGTTCGGCATGGCGCACCATTATCACCACCTTTTCACCTTCGGCAAGCCCATTAACGATCGAGTCGAACGGAGTGAAATGCGTAACCGCGGATTGGGTCACAAAATAGCTGTCCAGGTCATGCCCGGCGGCAATGCGCCAGAAGAGCGTACTCTTGTCGCAAACGTAATAACGATTTTCGCCGTTGATGGTGACAGTCTTAACCTCGCCTGCATTGGCTCGGCCGCACACGCCCAAGTATTCCTCCGGGCCATGGAAAACGATGCTGTCCACGACACGGGTACTGTCTTTGTAAAGAATGCTGTCTATCAAATTCAGGCTATCCCGAATGTAGAGGCTGTCGATGATATTCAGGCTATCCCGAATACGGATGCTGTCGATTACGTTCAAGCTGTCACGAATACGGATACTGTCAATCACGTTCAAGCTATCCTTTATACGGATGCTGTCTATAACATGTATGCTATCTGTAATACGAATGCTATCTACAATATGAACACTGTCAATTACATTCAGGCTGTCAATGATATGGATGCTATCAACGACATGCAAACTGTCAACGATGTGGACGCTGTCAATGACATGCAAGCTGTCAACGATGTGGACGCTGTCAATGACATGCAGGCTGTCAATGATGTGGACGCTGTCAATGACATGCAGGCTATCAACGATACGGATGCTATCGATGATATTCAGGCTGTCGGTAATGCGCAAACTGTCAAGGAATCGCGTAACATCCTTATAACGAATGCTGTCGATGATATTCAAGCTGTCCGTGATGCGCAAGCTATCGACAAACCGAACAGCATCCTTATAGCGGACACTGTCGATGATATTCAAGCTGTCCGTAACACGCAGGCTATCGACGTAGCGGACGACATCCTTGTAACGAACGCTGTCGATGATGTTCAGGCTGTCCCGAATACGCAAGCTATCCGTAATGCGCAAGCTGTCCAAAAAGCGAGTCACCTTCTCGTAGCGGATGCTATCGATAATATTCACGCTATCGGTAATTCGAACGCTATCTATATAATTTACGCTGTCAATCCAGTTTATGCTATCACGGACAAGAACCGAATCAGCCGAAAGCTCATTTTCACCTTCCAGGCTAATTGCCGTGTCCTCGCAAGCAGTAAAAACAAGAGCGAACGAAGCGCTCAACAAGGCATTAAGGATTTTTGATTTCATTTGGCACATCTTTGTCGCTACCGCGACTAGGTAATTTTGTTTAAGTTGTGCGCAAATTTACTTTTTTCTTACAAAAATTTCAAGGCCTGTTTTACGTTTAGTTTAATTTACTTTATATTGACTACGATGAGATTCTTCCGGCATCCAGGCCCTTGACGGCGTAGAAAACACGGGATCCGTCCGGTTTCAGAACGATGGCAAAACCAGCAAGATAATTCAGCCATTTTTTGGAATCGTAATACTTGATGTCTATTTTCTTAGCCGAGATATACGCAACCAAAGGCATTATCAACAAATCATGCGTCGCAACGAACGCCACGTCCGTTCCAGCCCGCTCGGAAAATGGGATAGCCACCGAATCAATCCATTCGGAGCACCTCGGCTCAAAATCGTAAAACGCACTCGAATAGCTGTTCTCATAAGCCCACTTGGAAAGAACATACCAGCTACCTTTGCTGTTCTTTGCCGTATTGTAGGCATCAGTATCCTTCACATACCAGGATTCTCCCATATGGGAAAGCGTATCGACAGAGAGATCGACAAGGGTATCCACTCTTGCACGGCCTGCCGCGACATAGCGGCAAGTCTGCTGGGTGCGAATGGAACCCGAAGCTCCATAATGGTATTCTAGGTTGGAGGCCAGTTTTCCACCCAGTTCTTTTGCCTGCTGCACCCCGTTTGCATTCAAAGGTGTCCCAGATGCAGAATCAGTATTCCGCTCTGCATGGCGAATCACCACGACAAGTTTTTCGCCCTCTGCCAAAATGCCTGCAACCGAATCCAAACGGACAAACTTGGTCACCGCCGATTTTTGGACATAGTAGTTATTCACGTCGACATTGCTCGCCGCACGCCACATGACCGTTCCTTCGTCACATAAAAAATAGCGGAGTTCATCCTGAATAATAGCCGACTTGAGCGTTCCCTTGTTTTCTTGGCTGCATTTTCCCAGGAAATATTCCGGGTCCCGGACGGCAACACTGTCACGCACTTTCACGCTATCCACAACATGGACGCTGTCTCGCACCTTCACGCTGTCAATAATACGGACACTATCCTTCACGTTCACACTGTCGATGATACGGACGCTGTCCTTCACGTTCACGCTGTCGATAATGTGGACGCTATCCTTTACATCTACGCTGTCAACGATGCGGACGCTATCTTTCACGACAACACTGTCTTTGATGCGGACGCTGTCTTTCACGTCTACGCTGTCAATGATGCGAACGCTATCCTTCACGACAACGCTATCGATAATCCGGATACTATCGATCACGTTCACGCTATCATGAACGACGACCGAATCGCGCTCCCCCGCATCCGAACCTTTAGAATTTACAGAAGTTTCCGAATCATCACCGCAAGAATTAAGTAACGCCAGAATAGATAAACAGAACAGGATCTTGATTAATTTTCTCTTTCTCATTTTTGTTTTTGTTTAGGCTACAAGGTCATTGTTCCCGAGGCCAAGCCCTTGACAGGCACATAGCGAGCAATCCCATTCGAGTCCAGTATAATGGCAACACCTGCCAAATAGTTAATCCACTGCTTTGTATCAAAGTAACGCAGATTGACTTTCTTGCTCGTGGCATAAACCGCCAACGGGACAACCAACATGTCGTGGGAAATCCAAACACCAATGCGGTTGATATCGGCAAATCGCGGCATCACGACCGTATTTATGAATTCTTCGCCACGTTTATCCAAATCATAGAAAGCATCGCTATACTTGCCCTGGTAAGCATAAGCCGAAGTCACGACCCAGCCACCACCATCGGAGCTCTTATAGTTTTCCAGCCTTGAGTCGTCTTTCACGAACCAGGCGCCATCCAATTCCTCGATAGTGTTTTCGGTAAACGTCAACCCGGCACCCGTCGCAAAATTCTCCGCAGTTTCCTTGCTTCTCGTGTAAGTCGAGTTCGCAAAACTGATACTTTCGCCCTTCAACTTGGCGCCCACTGACTGCGACTGCTTCTTGCCGTTGTCGGTCAAGTGACCGGTTTTGCCGGTATCGTCGGTACGTTCCCCGTGGCGCAGGATGAAGATAACCTTCTCGCCAGGAGCAACCGTCGCAAGCACATCGGCGATATCCTCGAACGGGGTTACGTCGGCAGCGGTCGCTTCGCGCCAAATACGCTTGCTCTGTTCGTAAACGTAAGACTTGTCCGTATTTATTTTCCCGTTACGGATCTGGCCGGCGTAGGTCCCGGGCCCAAAGCCCACCGTATCTTTTTCAATGTCGGTGGCCACGCGCCAAGACTTGAGCGTATTGTCACAGATGAAGCGAATCTTGGGGCTATCCGGATGGTCGTAGTACGGAGCGAAATAAGCACTGAGGCTCGTGTTCACGTTCTTGACCTGGCCCGCCGTATAGGAATTGCAGGTCTCAAAGCCGTAAACCTTAGACCAGAAATTGCGCAAATGCTTTTCGAAATCGGGAGCGTCGCCCCTGCCCCACGAGGCAAAGACCTGGCGAATCTTATCGTAGCCGCCACTTGCATCCAACTCCATGAGCCAGTCCGCCAAGTCCGCACGGGCGTTGTTGTCGTCCCAGTTGCCATTGCCCTTGATGCGTTCGGCAATACCGTTGGCATAGCTTACCATCTCGTGACCGGAGCCCTTGCGCTGCATCATGATTGAAATCGCAAGCAAGGCCGCACTATACTCATCGCCACCAAAAAGGTTCACCTCGTCTGCCGTGACCGAAGAGCCCGAAGCCGTAGTGGTATGAGTGTGGCCACCACCCCAGCTACCGCCACCATTATTTCCACCGCCGCCAAAGAACCAACCGCCGTTGTTGCCCCCGCCACTGCTTCCACTACCGCCACCGAGATCGATGTTGAACGCAGAGAGCACATCCTTGAGCGCCTGCGCCTTCATGCTCCGGATAGGCTGGTTGAACCCGGAATTTTCGACGAGTTTCATGAGGCGCGGAGATTCCAGGTGAGTCAGCATGTTGACGTTCACAGAATCACGTTCGGTCAAATCAGTCACAGAATGGAGCGTGACCATCGACGTCGAGAGCCCGCCCGAAAGTTCGTTACGGAAATACCCGTTCACCTCGACGCGCACATACGGGGAGACCAGGTTCACTCCCGGGAACGCATAGCTGCCGTCACCCGAGGCAATGCAGGTTTCGTGCGTCCGCCTAGAATCGGCCATGCGCTTTGCGCTGTCCAGTTCAATAATCTTGACCGAAGCCCCATAGCGGAACGGCCCCTTCTGAGCGGCACCCGCAACCGGGACAGCCACCCTGCGGTACGTCCCCGCAAGTGCCGGGTCTTCGACTTCGGCAGCGTCACTCGCCGTAAACGGATCCACCGTCAAATTGCCATCTGCGCAAGTCGCCTTCACAATACCGATTACAGAAGTCCGCCATTCACCATTGATGCAGAAATACAAGTCGCTGGCTTCGTCGACCAAGAAGGTTTCGCCCTCGTTTTGCGCGGTGCAAGGCGGAAGTTCCTTTTTTGTGCTCACGACGCTTGTATCGACGACTATGGTTTCAAGGTCAGGAGGGTTCACACCCGAATGGTTGACAGAATCCACCTTATTCTGATTTTCCCAAGGATTTTTGGAATCCGACGAGCCCTTCTTAGAACTGCTTGAGTACCCTTGCCTGTGACTGTGATGCCCCGTACGGGTCGAATCTGCATCTTTACTTTCTGAAAATTCCTCTTCCTCCGGAGAGTACGACTTGTCGTCTCCACACGAAATTGCCAACAAGGCAATAAGGAATAAGGAACATAATTTCTTCATAGTAACATAGATATAGATTATTTTCTTCTATTATCCAAATCCTATTGACTGATTTTTAGCTTACCATCCCTGGAAATAGCCAGATTTTAGCCCTTTAAAGGCTACATAGCGACGATTTCCGGATTTATCCCAGATAATAGCGATTCCGGCAAGGTAATTAATCCACGTTCCGCCGTCTTTCACGTTCATGTTAATATTCAAATCTGAGCAGTAGGCGACAAACGGAACCATCAGCTTGTCATGCGAACTGAGCATGATGAACCTTTCGGGGACCGTATCGTATTTGGCGAGCAAAACATCTTCGATCAATTCGGCGGAGCGGTCCTTCAAGTTGTAGTATGCGACCGTTTCTGCGCCATCGGTGTAGGCGCCGTTGTACACATAAAGGCCGATTGCCTCCCAGCCACCACCGGAAGCATTTTCCACCTTGTTCACCGTATCACGGTTGACCATGTACCAGTCGTCGTTCAACTCGGGGAAAGTATCAGCAATCGTCGTATCCTGGCCACGCCCGAGAGCAATCGAAATAACCGTCTGCTGCGCACGGTAGAACTCGGAAGCCCCGAGACGGAAATCCTCTTTATGTTTCTTTAGCTTGGCTCCGACTTCCTTGGATTCCTGAACCCCCTTACTGGTCAAGGGCCCTTCCCTACTCACAATGTCCTTGTCGCGTTCACCATGGCGGAGCAGGAAAATCACCTTCTCGTCGTCCTTGATTCCATCATAGACTTTCTGAATATCGACAAAGTCGGTAATGGCGGACTTCTTGACAAAGTAGGCGTCACGTTCGGCACGGGAAGACACCACACGCCAACTGCTACTGGCCGCATTGTAGGTGTAGACAATTCCTGCATTGACAAGGCCCTGGCGAGTTTCGCCATCCTGGCCGGCACCAAACCCGTAAGTGTCCTTTTCCTTGTCCGTCGCTTCGCGCCAGGCTCCCGAACTCTCGTCGCACACGAAGCGATCCATCGTGACCGATACATCGGAATCGTCCGCAGCATAATACTTGCTGAACTTATTTTTCGCATGGACGACAGCGCCATAGCTTTCGGCAGCGCAGGCTTCTATCCCCAATTCTGCCAGGTAGAAGGCCCTGATGTACTTTTCAAAACCAGGTACAGAGGCAAGCCCAATTTTTTCCACATTCTTATGGACGGTCTCGAATTCATCGTTGACATCCACGCCAAACGCCCAGTCTGCAATTTTAGCACGGGCAGAGGAATCCTTCCAAGAACCATCCGCGAAGTCAGCGGCCACCTTCCACAAGTTCGCAGCAGTATCGTTTGCAACAGCCTGCATCATGATCGTCACGGCCAAGAGAGCGGCACCCGCTTCGCCAGCAGCAAACGACGTCACCGAATCAACCGAGCCCAAACCGGCCTTGTCGAAATGGAACGCCTTCCAGACGGCGTCAGACGCCTTTTGGGAAGCCTTCCCCACAGTCGTCGATTCGGACGACTTCAAAAGGTGTTGCATGTAAACGGACTTGAGATACGTAAGGACGTTGACATTGGCTTCGCCGCCCTTTCCCTGAGCATTCACGAGTGCATACAAGGTGTCTTTCATCGTTATCGAGCCGCCATGCACCAAGTCGGTGACCTTGCCGAAAACACTCGCACGCGCATAAGGAGGGAGGAACGTCACGTTTGCAGCCGAATAGGCCCCATCTTTCGCAGAAATCGTTGCAGGGAAACTGCTCCCGGTCTTCTTGAAACTCTCATCCAGGACTTCCACAACAACGGAACTCCTAGAATCGAAGATGCCATAGCCGAACGAGCCCGTGACCATGACATTTTCCAATTTCGAAGGATCCTTATCGTCTGTGTTGGACGGATCCGTCTGCACGACTTCGGAAGTATCGTGGCGTTGCGTAGAATCGCCAACAGTCGAATTCTGATTCAAGGAATCTGTAGACGTCGCCGTGTCCTGATGCGAGACAAAAGAACCCTGGCCAAGGGAATCCGTCTTCGCCGGTTCTACAGAAGAACTGTCCAAAACCTTGGCCCAGCCATCGGCCCCACAAATATACTGGACGCCATCCAAAGAATCGACAGCCCCAACGCTCGTGGAATCGCACAGGCGCATCTCGTACTTCGAATCGGAGCCACTAGTACTGTCATCACCACACGACACAAAGAAACACAATGTACAAACACCGTACACTGCAAGACCCAAGGCCTTCAATCCCATGAGTTTACCCATGCAATACTTTGACATATCGTATCCTTGCCGATAAAGCCAACAGAGCATCCCAAAAACCAAGCCTTGGACCGGTTCAGTCAAAAGCTCGCTAAAAAATAATTTTTTTGTAACAAGAATTCAAGCCGGGCGACAGCCTATAAGGGCAGCCCAAACCACTTTTAAAGCATTTTCCCCGTTTCCAAGAACCGGTTATGCATCTCAAAGGCCCGGGACAGGGCAAGCGGGAGGTGAACCCCCTTGGCATGCTTCAGGCCGAACTCCAATACATCGGTCAGCTCGTCGCGGAAATCGGGATGGGCGCAGTTCCTGATAATCAGGCGAGCGCGTTCCTCGGCGGGCAACCCACGCAAGTCAGCCAAGCCCTGCTCGGTCACGAAAATCATCGTGTCGTGCTCGGTATGGTCCACGTGGCTCACGTAAGGGACCACGGAACTGATAGCGCCGTTCTTCGCGACCGAAGGTGTGAGGAAAAAGCCGAGTGCGCAGTTCCTAGCGAAATCCGCCGAGCCGCCAATGCCGTTCATCATGGCAGAACCGCAGACCAGCGAACTGTTCACGTTGCCGAAGATGTCCATCTCAAGCGCAGTGTTCATAGAGATAACCCCAAGACGGCGGATAACGTCGGGGCTGTTGCTCACCTCCTGCTGGCGCAGGATAAAATGCTTTTTCCACTCAGCGCTGTTTTCCACGAATTCCTTCTGGGCCGACTGCGAAAGCGTAAGCGCCGTTCCCGAAGCAATTCCAAGTTTACCGCGTTTGAGGAGCGGCAGGCAGGCTTCCTGGATAACCTCGGTAAAAAGGTCAATCTGGCCCAAGCGATCGTCTTCGGCCATGGCGCAAAGCACGGCATTCGCCACCTTGCCGACACCACTCTGGTAGGCCATGCCTTTGGGCAGGCGCCCGCGGGATTCCTCGAAGCGGATAAAGTCCAGAATGCGCTCGCCGATATTTTTTGAAACTTCGTCAGGTTCCACGAAAGGAGTCACTTCGTCAAGACAGTCCTGTTCGACAATGGCGACCACCTTGTTCGTATCAATCTGCACAAATTCGCTCCCGACGCGGTCTCCAGCCGAATAAATCGGGAGGGGCTTTGCGTGGGGCGGCAGCTCGGGCAAAGCGCTGTCGTGCATGCCGATGCAGCTGTCGCCCAGGCGGGTATTCAATTCCAGGATAATCTTTTGGGCCATTTCGAGGTAGCACACGGAATTGCCACCCGATGTCGAAAGGCAGACGCGGCCATCCGGCAAAATGGCGGATACTTCGATAATGGCAACCGTCGGTGCAGGAACGGCCCCGGTACGAACAAGATAGCCCATCTTGCCGAGATGTGCATCGATATAGTGGATACTGCCGTCGTTTATCGCCTTGCGGAGGCTCGGATTGCTTTGGTAAGGCATGCGGAGGCTTACGGCATTGGCACGGGCGAGGGCGCCGTCACAGCTGTCGCCAGTAGAGGCTCCCGAAAAAAGCGTAACCTTGAAATCCTCACCGGCCTCGTGCAGCCGGGTGGCGCGTTCGGCAAGGGCGGCAGGGACAGCCTTGGGATACCCCGCGAGCGTAAAGCCGGACAAGCCCAAAACATCCCCGTTATTTATCATTCCTGCAGCTATTTCGGCACTGCATTTCCTTGAAGTAATCCAGTCCATGGCGTAAAAGATAAATAAAAGTGGTTGGTGGTTAGTGATTAGTGGTTAGTGATTGGTGGTTAGTGATTAGTGATTGGTGGTTACCAATCACTGTTTACTGTTTACTAATCACTGTTTACTGTTTACTAACCACTGTTCACTGTTTACTATTTACTATCTTCCCCCTCGTGCTTCATTTTATCAAATACAATATCATCGGCATTCTAAATACCCTCATCACGCTCATCGTGGTCTGGATTCTCCACCAAATTCTTGACTGGAACCTGGAACTCTCCAACTTTCTCGGCTTTGTCGCGGGGGGATTGAACAGCTACCTCTGTAACCGCATCTGGAACTTCAAGAGCACGAACAAGAAGCGGACCGAAGTCATTCGCTTTGCCATCGTCTTCCTGTGTTCGTACTCGATAAACCTGCTCGTGCTCGAAGGTTGCGTCTACCTGTTCTCACACGTTTCCTGGTGCATGAGCATCAGCAATTTCATGTCGCGATTCATGAAACCCGGTTACCTCGCCAATATCATCGCGAACGTCGTGTACGTGATCGTGAGCTTCATGCTCTACAAGAAATGGGTCTTTAAAAAGTAATTACAGTTCCACCAGAATGCCGGCTTGCAGATAAACGTATCCCCTGCCGCGTTCTTCGAGGAACTGGTAACCGCCCATCAACAAAATCGAAGAATAATCTCCGTTCTTGATATCGAAGCCACCGCCGGCACGCCATATCATCTGGTGGTCGTCACCAAAAGCATAGCCGATATCACCTGTTACCACAGGCAAAGTCTGCCCCCCTATCGGCAAACGGACCCATGCCGATGCCATCACGGGGATATAGCCAACGTTGTCCAACTCGTTGTAGCCACTGCCGATACCAAAGAAAACCATCTGGTCGATAGGGAACCAAATATGCCCGAATACATTCAGGTTGAACGACGTAATGTCGCTCACCGCATTCACGATGCCGCCCTGGACATCCATGGTAAACGCGTTCGCCCTAGGCGCAGCAAACGTCAAGGCACAGACAAACAGGATTGCAAGCAAGCGTTTCATATCGGCTCCTATGCGTCGTCGTCTCCACGGGCCTCACGAGCCCATCCGCCACTCTTTTCCCGCGTGAACGAAAGGAAAAACCCTTTCAGCATGGCCACATTCATCATCAGGAAATAATAAGCGTGGGGCACCATCCGGGATACGCCCACAATGACACAGAAAACCGTCACGCCAAAGAACACCTGGTAGAACAGTCCCTTCGGCAACAAGATTGCATTACACAGAGCCAGCAAAACAAAAATATGGGGAGAGAACCAGCGCACCACCTTGTGGCAGAAGAACAAATACGCACGCAACGGGCGGAACGGGTTCAAAAGCGGGAGGTAAGAAAGCAAGTAGTTGAAGTTGGCTCGGCCAATACGAACCTTGCGTCGGTACTCACCGGAGGATTCCTTCGATGTCTGCTCCGTACCGATGGCACTGCCCACAAACGTGCTGTAGTAACCCTTCTGCAGAATTTTCGTCGTGATGTAGAAGTCATCCATGACGCTCTTCTTTACCGGAAGTTCCGTATAAAGTTCCCTACGGATGGCATAAAGAGCGCCGTTACCGCCTATCAGCAAATCCAAGGCGCCCTCGAATTTTTTCATCTCAGATTCCAAATCCCAGTAAGAACTCTCGCCCTTGCCCAAGACACTTCCGCTACGGTCAGAAAGTATCAAGTGGCCGCAGACGCAGCCCATCTTCTTGTCGATAAAGGGGCCAACCAGTTTACGCACCGCATTGGGGAAAAACATCGTATTCGCATCGCAGAATACAAGGATATCGCCGGTAGCGTGCTTGTGTAACCGGTTCAGCATGGCGGCCTTGCCCGCATTCTTGGGAGCCTTCACCAAAGTGATTCCTCGATCCGCATAACTCGCGACAATTTCTGCAGTCCTGTCGGCAGAACCATCGTCGCCGATGAGCACCTGCAACTTGTCTTTGGGATAATCGATGGAGAGGATGTTGTGAATCTTGCGTTCGATGACGCCTTCTTCGTTATAGGCCGAAATCAATATGGAAACCGTCGGCAAGAAGGCTTGCCCTGACGGTTGCGGCTTGTGCCTGCGCTTGAAAATCTCGCTGACGAACGGGAGCGTTATCGGAAACAGCGCATAACAAAGCACCAGGAGGGCCAGAGAAACCCAAAAGCCAACCAGCGCAACGAAGTAGACCTGTTCCATTACCGAGCTATCCATTCTTTCTCTTTTATCAAAATTTGATTCAGCAAAACAATCATGTCATCGACATCCAGCGACTGCGTGAGGGTCAAGATACTCATGCCTTTCGGAGCGACCAACACGTAAGACGGGACTGCGGACAAATTCCATACATCAAAATAGCATCGTTCTGCAATTTTGGCCTGACCATCGCACATAATTGTGTCTTGCGACTCGGCATTCAACTTCACAGGGATGAATCTGGAATTCAAAAGTGTCGCCACGTCAGGGTCGGAATACACGTTTTTGTCCATGATGTGGCAGGGAATGCACCAGTCGGCATAGACCGAAACGAACACAAGTTTCGATTCCTTCACGGCCTTTTTCAGCCCATCCGTATAAGAAAGCCAATGGACCTCCTTGTCTTTTTTCAAGGGTGCCGCAAAGGCGCAACAGGCAGCCAGGAGCAACAAAAGGGCTAGCCTCATTTTTTCTTTCCCTTCTTTCCCAGCGGCTCAAGCGGATTGCCGAGCAAAGAGTCTATGTTACGAACTACAGCCTGTTGGAAGGGAATCCACCGACTATCGTCTTCAAGGATTCTGTCGATAGCCGCCTTGTAAGACTCCAACGTGTAGCCGTATTTTTCAATAATTTCTTTGCGAGCGAGGCGAGACTCCGGAGTATCGGTCCCGAGGGCCTGTTCCATGACGCGGATATCAACATACGTGGATACAAGCCTAGAATCTACCGAGGGGGGACCATTGTCACAAGCAGACAACACAAGCCCAAGCGCACAAAGGAGCAGCGCCAAGCAAGCCCGTCCTGCACTATCTCGCCCAAACCGCATCACGAGATTCCTTCTGCCTACTTCGACTCTTCGAGGGCGTTCTCGAAAAGGCCGTCTATATATTCACGCTTGTCAAATTCCACGAGCTGGTCGATCTGTTCGCCCATGCCCACCCAGCGGATAGGAATCTGGAGCGAACTCGTGATAGAAAGGACCGAACCGCCACGCGCCGTACCATCGAGCTTGGTCACGACAAGGCCGGTCAGCGGGAAGCTCTGGTTGAAAATCTTCGTCTGGTTTATGGTGTTCTGTCCGGTGTTTCCGTCAATCACGAGCCATATATCTTGCGGGAAATCCGGGTTCACCTTTTTCATCACGCGGACTATCTTCTTGAGTTCTTCCATCAGGTAGTCCTTGTTGTGGAGGCGGCCAGCCGTATCAACAATGAGGATGTCGCAGTCACGGGCCACGGCGGCCTGGCAGGCATCGTAGGCGACCGCAGCCGGGTCGCTGCCTTCCTGGTGCTTCACGAACTCGGCACCACTACGCTGAGCCCAAGTTTCCAACTGGTCGATCGCTGCGGCACGGAACGTATCGCAAGCGGCAATCATCACCTTCTTGCCCTCGTTTATCCAGCGGGCGGCGAGCTTACCGATGGTGGTCGTCTTGCCTGCACCGTTCACGCCGATGACAAGCACCACATGCGGTTTGCCCTTAAGTTCGAACGGCGGCGGGTCCTTGAGGAGGCGTTCGGCTTCGTCGCGCATAATGTCGAGCACCTGCTCTGTCGTCAGCGATTTGCCAAGCGCATTCTCGCGCAGTGCGTCGGTCAAAAGGAACGCGGCTTCTACGCCCACGTCCGCCTTGATCAAATGTTCTTCAAGTTCTTCCAAGGTGTCGTCGGTGATTTTACCGGCGCCGACAATACCCTTGAGTTCGCCCACCAAGGCGTCACGGGTCTTGGATAGCCCTTTCTTTATTGCAGAAAACAAGCCCATTAGATAAGACTCTCGACTTTGTCCACAAGACCGTAGGCCTTCGCCTCTTCTGCCGACATGAAGTTATCGCGTTCCGTATCCCGGTCAATTTCCTCGATGGTGTGTCCGGTCGTCTCGGCAAGAATCTTGCCCGTGATGCCGCGGATGCGCAGCATTTCTTCGGCCTGGATCTGGATGTCGCTAGCAGGCGCCACAATCTCGCCGTGGATGAGCGGCTGGTGAATCATGATGCGGGCGTTCGGCCATGCCACACGCTTGCCCTTTGCACCGGCGGTGAGGAGCACAGCGCCCATCGAAGCCGCCTGGCCACAGCAGACCGTCACCACGTCACTCTGGATGGCGTTCATGCAGTCGTAGATGGCAAGGCCAGAGGAAATCACGCCACCCGGGCTGTTAATGAAGAACACGATGTCTTCGTGGTTCAGCGAATCGAGGTACAGAAGCTGCTTTACGATGCGTTCGGCGCTCTCGTCATCGACACCGCCCCACAAAAAGATGCGGCGCTTGGAGGCGAGGAATTCTTCCGCCTTCTTCATCATCTCGGGAACCTGGTTTTCTTTCTTATCGTTGCAATCGGCCATAGTTAATCCTTTTTGTTCGGGTATAATGTAGAAAAATAGAGAGGGGAATATAGACGAGAGAACGCCGCTACGCGGCTACAGACGAGAGATGAGAGATAGTAGACAGTAGGAAGTAGACAGTAGGAAGTAGACAGTAGACAGTAGGCAGTGGTTAGTGGTTAGGAGAATCACAGCTCGAGCCTAAAAAGTTGTCATTCGCAGGCGCATGACTCGTCGGCTCAGCCATGCCGAAACGCAAGCGTT
>NZ_CAMZCS010000030.1 GCF_947305105.1 uncultured Fibrobacter sp.
AAGTCGGCATAGCGCGGGAACTTGAGGCTATCGAAGTAGATGCCGTCGCTGGTACGGTAGGTGTAACCCTTTTCTTCGAGCGTCTTCACCAGGTCGATCTGTTCCTGGATGTGCTGCGTGGCAGGCGTCCAGCGGGTCGGTTCCTGGATGTTGAGGCGGTGCCAGTCAGCCATGAAGGCGTCGGTGTAGAACTTCGCGATGTCCCAGACGGACTTGCCTTCGCGGGCGGCGCCCTTTTCCATCTTGTCGTCGCCGGAGTCGGCGTCGCTGGTGAGGTGGCCCACGTCGGTGATGTTCACGATGTGGTTCACCTTGTAGCCGTAGTATTTGAGCGTACGGACCAGGAAGTCTTCAAAAATGTACGTGCGGAGGTTGCCGATGTGAGCGAAATGGTACACGGTGGGGCCACAACAGTACATGCGCACGGCGGGAACGCCTTCGGGGAGAGTGAATACTTCTTTCTTGCGCGATGCGGTGTTGTAGAACTGTAGAGCCATTTTAGCCTCCGGTTAGTTGATTTGGCGCGGAATGCACCAAGCGGGAGCAAATTTAGCAAAAGGCGAACGCAATGGCAAAATCATGAAGCCACAAAGAAAGAAAAAAGCGTGATAACCGTCATGTATCAAGCCACTTAAAAAAGTTTTTTCAAAAACCTGTTGTATTGGCTTCAACGGAAACTTCGCCGGAACGGAGGCCCGTTGTGGGTTTAAAATCTATGAATCTATATTACATAGAAAGAGGAGTTCCCTATGAAATTTTTGAAATTGCCAGTAATGGCTGCATCTGCAGCCCTGATTGTTATGGCTTGTTCCGACGAAAGTTCAACTGTGCAACCCGACACTGGGGCAATTATCCCTGCACAACAATCTTCCAGTAGTGAAGTTATCGGTAATGAAGTTGTCAACAATGGCTCTTCCAACTCTAGCAACGCAGTTTCCGGAAACGACATTCCAAACAACGGTGTTTCCAGTTCTGGCAATACGGAGCCGGCCAACCAGGTTCCGAACAACGGAACGTCAAGTTCCGGCGTTCAGATTCCGGTCAATGGTCCTTCCAGCTCTAGTGGTGTAGCACCTGTGAATGGCTCCTCGAGTTCCGGCACCGCCGTTCCGGGCAGCGTAGCTTCTGGCGACGATGAAAACGATAACGAAGACGCAAGGACCTTGGATGGCACCCAGATTCTCCTGAAACTTGCGGGAACCTCCGCCACCATTGAAAACAACAACGGTTGCGTCGAAGTTAAAGAAAAGAGTGCAACAATTACTTGCCCAGGCGCTTACTACGTGACCGGCGAATCGTCCGATTTCCAGGTCATCGTGAACACACCGGCCACCGAAAACGAGGGCAACACCGGCATCTACCTCCATAACGCAACCATCAAGAGTTCCAACTCCCCCATTCTCGTGACGAACGCCGACAAGACGGTGCTCCACTTGGTGAAGGGCACCACGAACGTAGTGGAAGATGGCAACGGGAACCACGTGTTTACCAAAGTCAATGGCACCCCGGATACCGCGAAGGCCGCGATTTACGCGAGGGACGACCTCAACATCAAGGGTGCGGGCACGCTTACCGTGAAGGGCAAGTTCAAGAACGGCATCCAGTGCAGCAACGACCTCAAGATTAAGAACGGCAACATCACGGTCGAAGCCGAAGAGAACGCCATCAAGGGCAAAGGCAGCCTCCAGATTTCGGGTGGCACGCTGAACCTTACGGCCAAGAAGGGCGACGGCCTCGAGAGCGACGAATGCGAAGAAGCCCAGGACGGTTCTTGTAAGAACATCGTTGAAGGCAAGGGCATTGTCGATATCAGGGGCGGTAGCGTCACCATCAATGCTGCTGACGACGGCATCGACGCGGCAAACTACATCCGCATCAGCGATTCCACCGATGCAGCCACGGTCAAGGTTACGGCTACGGGCAAGGGACTTGTCGCCGAAAAGTACATCTACGTGGACGGCGGCAAGTCCGATGTTAAGTCCACTGGCGACGACGCCCTGCACACCCACTGGCAGATTCACCTGAACGCCGGCGAAGTGACGGTCAACGCGAAGGACGACGGTATCCATGCGGACTCCGCTTTGTACATGAAGGGCTCTACCATCAACGTCGTTACAGCCAACGAAGGCATCGAAGCCTACAAGATTTTCGCCGAGGGCGGCATCACCGCAACCTTCGCGACCAACGACGGCTGGAACGGTGCCGGCGGCCCGAAGGAAAATGCGGGCGGATATTCCATGTTCAGCGAATCGAGTGGCCATATCGTGGTGAGTGGTGGTTACCACTACATCGCCTCGAAGGGCAACATGATTGACGTACTCGACGCGAATGGTTCTGCAAAGATGACCGGCGGCGTGCTCATTCTCGAAATCACCGGCCAGAGCTATGAAAGTCAGGGCGGCGGCATGGGCATGGGTATGGGCTTCCCGGGCATGGGTGGCCAGCAAGGCGGCGGCAACGGATGCCCCTCCAACATGGCCGGCGGTCTCATCGACACCGATACCGGTTTCGAAATTACCGGTGGCGTGTTGCTCGCGTTCGGTGACTACTCGACCGACACCCCGAACTGCGCATCCGTGAGCTTCACGAGCGACAACTGGTACGGCTCCGACAAGGCAGCCTTCAAGCCGGAATACAAAGGCAGCACCATCTTCTACGGCGGCGAAGTAAAATCCGTTAGCCAGGTGAATACCGCCGGGATGCAGGAACTCAAGTTCCCTAACGGCAAGGTGTACATGTACAAGTAAGGCTTTTTCAGGAACTATCCCTCATGGTCCCTTCCGAGGAATCGGAGGGGCTTTTTTGGGGGATTTTTTTGATTCGTTGTTAAAACAAACAACGAATTGTAGAAGATTAACAAAAATATTCTTTACAATATTCATTGTATTAAATATTATTGGCGCAAACAACAAATTTTAATAGGAGTATTGTATGATCTCTAAAAAATATATCCTCCCCATTGCCGCCATTTCTATGGCTGTTCTCGCCGGTTGTGGCGACGACAGTTCTTCTGGCGCAGCCTCCAACGAAATCCCTGCCAGCGTCAAGACTCTGCAGGAAGTCGTAAAGCTTCCGTGCAACGAAGAAATCAAGTGCCAGAAAGTTCTCATCGAAGAACACAACGACTATATGCAGTGTGACGGTGCCCAGTGGCAAACCGTTAGCGAAACCATGCCCTTGGCCGCCTGCTCTGCAGACGGAGCCCCCGCCACTAATCCGGCAAGTTCCTCCTCCGAAGCTGCTCCGGCTGGCGATGCAAGTTCCTCTTCCGAAGCCGCTCCGGCTGGCGATGCAAGCTCCTCCTCCGAGGCCGCTCCGGCTGGCGATGCAAGCTCCTCCTCCGAGGCCGCTCCGGCTGGCGATGCAAGTTCCTCCTCCGAGGCTGCTCCGGCTGGCGATGCAAGTTCCTCTTCTGAGGCCGCTCCGGCTGGCGATGCCAGCTCCTCCTCCGAAGCTGCTGCCGCTCCGGCTGGTGGCGACATGGTTTCCTGCGACGTTCCGGGCGCCATGGGCGAATGTATGGAATACGCCGCAGGCACCTCAGAAGCACAGCAACTGAGCGAGTCCTGCGTATCCGTCCTCCAGGGCACGCTCGGCACCGGCTGCGCGAAATAAGGGCAAATCCCGATTTTTAACAAAAGAGGTCCCCTAAAAGGGGGCCTTTTTTGCAAATCCCGAAAAAAGATATTTTTTCCAGTTTAAGTGCTACCAGCCGCTTTTTCTGTCCCCTTTTTTATGTATATTGGTAGCAAGCACCTATGGTGCCAAAGAATTATAATCACAAGGAAAAAAAATGCTTTCTTACAACGAAGCCTACAAAATTGCGGAGGAAATTCACAAGGGTCAAAAAGACAAGGCTGGAGGCCCCTACATCGATTTTCTCCAGAACGTCGCAGACTACCTCAAGAACAAGGGAGAATCCGAAGAAGTGCAGACCCTGGCCATTTTGCAGGATTCCATTACTTCGGCCACAAAGAAGACTCCGGAAGACATGGTAAAGATGGGCGTTCCGGCAGACATGGTCGACCTTATCCAAAAAATGACTTACCACAAGAACCAGGGCTGGATTGACGAATACAGTTGCAAGCTCATGGAAAAAGGCGTACCCGCCGAAGATTCCACCTACGATGCCCGCGAAAAGGACTTCGTCCGCTTTGTGGAAACCTTGAAGGACAATCCCATGGCAGCAAAGGCGAAGAGCGCCATCCTGAACGTGCTCCTCGAAGACAAGTACATCCAACGCCAAGAACGCCGCGAACTCAAGACCAAGTTCAGGCTCAAGAAGTACAAGGCCGCCATCCAGGCACTCGGAGTGTAACCTCTTTCGGCCTTCCGGCTTTATCAACCTCTTTCAAGAAACGGACTCTTCGTCCGTTTCTTTTTTGTGCATAAAAAAACGCCCCGGTCGAAGGAAGACCGGAGCGCCTATTGATGGAGGAGAGAGTTTCTTAAAAAATCTTCTGCGTCAAAAGTTTACTTTTTTCGCACAAATAAAATATGTAATTTTCCCTGCATTAGTACGAAAACTTTTATTTACATCATTTAATTTATTCGCTATTTCGGTTTTACCTTATCAAAACATTGAGATTTTGTACAGAACTCCCGTTGTTAACGCGGATTAGATAGCGACCTTGCTCCAGATAATGCAGGGAGAACACGTGGCTCCCGGAAACGTTGGCACGGAAATTTCCGTGACTGTTTCCAAGCATGTCGAATACCTGGACATTGACCCAGCTGGACCGCGGTGCCGTGACAACCAGATTGTTGCCCGAGAAAAGGACGCTCATGTTCGTAAGCGCCACGGTCGGCAACACGTCGGACTTGCCCTTCGAAGACGAGCTGGACTTGCCGGACTTCTTGCTGCTCGAAGACGCCGCCTTCTTGCTGCTGGAAGAGGCAGCCTTGTTGCTGGAACTCGACACAGCCTTGCTACTGCTGGACTGCGCCTTGCTGCTGCTCGTCGCGACCTTGCTGCTGGACGTTTCGGCAGGCTCAACTTTCTTACTGCTGCTACTGCTTTCCGGTTGCGGCAGAGCCTTAGACGTATACGTTGCCTTGTAGGTAGCGCTGTCCGTCACGGCGACAACCGCAGGACTCCAGCCCGCAAAGGTGTATGAGTACTGCGCGTCATTTTTCCTAGTCGGATTCTCCGGGACAATGACCGACGCCGCGGTATTGTAGTCATAGCTGTCCTTCGCGAGTTCAGAACCATCCCAATCAAGGAAGGTGATGGTATAGGCCCGGACTGTCTCATGGAACGCAGCTTTCAGCGTCATGTCGCCCCCCAGTACGGCATCTGCAGGCAAACCAGAAGTCGTCGAGCCAGACACAACCACCCACTTGTCAAACGTGTAGGAGAACTGCGCCGTAGACGGTTTTGTCGGGTTTGTTGCCGGGAGCAGGGACGAAACATTCGTGCCATATTCCGCCGTTTGTGGCTCAGGAAGGCCGACCACACCCGAATCACCCGCAAAGGTAACGGTATAGGAATTCTTCACGGACGTGAACACCGCCGTATACGTGGCATCACCAGTCACCTTGACGATATCCGGAGTCCAGCCCGCAAAGGTGTAGGTGAATTCCGCCGTAGGATCCTTGGTCGGGGTTCCGTCAAACACCGGGATTTCACCTTCGGCATAGGTTTCCGTCCCCAGCGGAGTCTCGCCTTCGTCGGGCATCCAGGTAATGGTGTACGTGTCCGTCTTGGCGGTGCGCGTGTATTTCGCCGTATAGACTTGCTCCTTGGTCACGGCAGAAAGCTCCGGTTCCCAGCCCGCAAAGGTGTAGGTGTAATTGTCATCTTCCGGCCTGACGAGAATTGAATCATCCGGAAGCGCGATTCCAGAAACGGGCGTGTTATACACATAAAGAGTCGCCGACTTGAGCGGAGAGTTGTCGTAGTTCACAAAGGTGACTGCATACTTGCGGTCAAATTCCATGAATACGGCCTTGAGCTTCATGTCGGAAACAAGAACAGCACCTTCAGCCAGTTCCGTATCCTCGGTGTCGGAAACCTTTATCACCCACCGGTCGAATTCGTAGGTCTTTGCATCTGTCGGTTCCTTTGTCGGGTCTGGCGACGGGAACATGGAGACAATTTCAGTGCCGTAGTCCCTGGTGACACTGGAGAGTGGCGTGGAGCCGTCATCGCTCACGAAGGCCACAGTGTACTGATTCTTGTTCTGTTTGTACTTGGCCGTGTAAGTGACTCCGCCCGTAACGACAGTCTGGTCCGTAATGGCCGGCATCCAGCCATCAAAAACATAGGTGTATTCGGCGGTCACGGCGCCATCGACCTGCGGAGCGAAGGATGCGACCGCTTCTCCGTACTCCTTGGAAACCGTGATATTCGCATCGGGGTTATGCTCGGCCACAAATGTCACGTCGTACTTGTTCTTCACGCTTGTATACGAGGCCGTATAGGTCGCATTCTCCGTAGCGGCAACCACCACGGGAGTCCACTTGTCGAAGGTATAAGTGTATTCAGCCGTAGGATCCTTTGCCGGATCTTCGCCATAGTACGGCATATCGCCATCATCAACATATTCCAGGCGCAACACGGAACCGTCGTCATCCTTCCAAGTGATGACAATCTTGTCTGTATAGAGCGCCTTGTAAGTCACGCTCCTAGTGACCGGAGCAAGCCCCGGATCCCAGCCAGCAAACTTCAGCCCGCCCTTATCGGCAACGACGGGAACGTCAATCTGGTCAACCGGAGTGCCATAAGGATATTCCACAGCACCCTTTAACGGAGTATCGTCATCGTCGACAAAAGCGATGGCATACAAGTTCGTGGACGTCGTAAAGTTCGCCGTGTAGGAAACGTCACCCGTCACGACCGTCTCGCCAGTAATCGCGGGATCCCAGCTGTCGAACCTATAGGTAAACTGCGCATCGGCATCCTTGACCGGATCTGGAGGCGCAACACTCAAAACAGGAGTGCCGTATTCCACACCTTCCACTTGTCCATAAACCGTTTCGCCATCGTCCAATAGGAAGGTAACGGTATAGGCATTCGTAATTTCCGTATAAACGGCCTCGTAGGTGGCTTCACCGACAACGAGCCTTGTCGGATACCCCCATTCATTCTCGTACCATGTCCAATAGTCGAAAACATAGGTGTACTGGGCATCGGCCGCCTTGGCGGGCACCCCGGCCGGGTCGGGCACATTGGAACCTGCAGCCCAGCTCTTTACTTCATAGTCTTCATCGCCATTCTTGAATGTTATAGTGTAGTACGGGGTTTCGGCAAGGCCAATGCAACGAATGTTGTCGATGGCAAGAGTGCCACTGGATACATCGTCCACATCTTTACCGTCAATTCGCCAGTCAAATCCGTTAACATACGGGAGGACCGTTTCTATATCCACCCAGTTACCGCTACTGCCTGTCCATTGCTGTCTCAAGCTGGCAACAGGGATTGTCACGGTCTGCCACGATGCGCTAGAATCGCCCACCACGAAAGTGGGGAATCCCCAGCCCATGTCGAGCAAGTTGTTCATTGTCTCGCTAACTTTCACCCGGAAACTGTGGGCGGCGCCCTTGTAATCGTAGCGGACTTCCGAACACTGCGAAAGGTTCAAGTCCATGAAGTCGTTGGTGGAAATCGTCGCATAGGGAGGGCCCCATGGGTACTCACCCACATCCAGGGAGTAGGTCATCTGCAAAGCATGGGAAGAATTGTTTCCCTTCACAATGGACAGTTCCGCCGTCGAGGCGCCACCGCCACCGATAACATCCGTCTCTACCCAGTAGGGCCCGACATCCCACAGCGGATTGTAGTCGCCGTCCTCGAAGTCATCCACCAGTTCCGTGTTGGTCGTGGGTGCGTTCGGTTCGGGGAGCTGCACTGAACTGCTGGAATTTTCCGTACCGCCGGAACTGCTGGAGTAATAACCATCCTTTATACACTGAATATCCTTGATATAGAGGTTTCCGTTTTCACCGCCAGAAACCTGCCACTTGATATCCAGAGCATTATCCAAATCGATTCCAGATAGCGATGCCATATTGAACGTGTGAGTCGTCCATGTGTCACTACCGGAGATGGACCATTCCGCTGTCACGTCAGCACCATCAGGGGTATTGGCAAAAGTCAGGTTGTGTGCAATACCGATATACTTGTACGATAGAGTCCGGCATCCGCTCAAATCGAACACGTTCATGCCGACACCGGCATAACCGTCCTCCGTTCCCGTGGACACATTTTTCAAGCCCCAGAAATAATCGCCCAGTTCTTGGTCATAAACGGTTGCCTCTGTCCCCCATTCACCTTCCGGGTTCGCAACGGTCCACCCACCACCAGCGTAGGCATAATCGTAAACCGGCATGAGCGTGTATATTCCAGACCCACCACTGGAACTACTGATTCCGCCACTGCTGCTACTGGAAGCAGGTACATAGTCGTCGCAGGCCGTGTAAGTGGCGGGCAAATCGTTAAAGACGTTTGCGTTGACCCACTGGCCACTGCGGGAATAAGTCCAATTATCAGGAGCGTTGTCGGGATCGAAATTGAATCCAAAGTATTCAGAACCGGATTCACTGCTGGGATCGTCGCTTTTCCCGACATTCCAGTTTGCCGAAGAAATTTTCCGGGAATTCATCCAAGTTTGCCACTGCGGATTCAACGTGGTACTCGGCACACCGCCACCATTGTAGCCGACCGTACCCCATTCGCTCACGAAAACCGACAGGCCCCTTTGCATTGCGAAATTCGCATTAGAGGTCAAAGAAAACTCATGAGCCGCCGTGCCATCGTCCCGCCCCGCATAAAAATGGAACGCATAGGCAATGTTGTCTCTTTCTAGAGGGTCCTCAACCGGATAATCAACCACCGCATTCGGGTACTGGTCCCACATCGGCGTCCCTACGATAATCAGGTTGTCGGAATACTCGCGGATCACCGAAACCACCTGGTCGGCATAGTTCTTGATGTCGGCCATGCCAATAAATCCGCCATATTCGCTACAATCGCTATTGTCGCCAACGGAACCCGAAGTGCAAATCGGCTCGTTGAACACCTCGAAAATCACGTTGTCATATTTGCCCCATTTTTCCGCCTGAATCCTGAAAAAGGACGTCGCGTTCTCGACACTGTCCGCCGCCACATGGGAATGGAAGTCAATAATCACGTAAATGTCATTTTCGATGGCCGCTTCTACGGCCTCATCCAGCATGGCCTGGTAGAAATCGGGCTTTGTAAAATAGTGACCATCGGCCCACTCGCCCATGTCGTCTACCGCCATGGCAGCGCGAATCAGCTGGATATTCTGCCGTTCCACAAGTCCCGTAATGATATCCTTTTTCCAGTACCGCTGCTGATTTGCAGCACAACTCCAGAAAAGGCTCATGCCCTTCACCTGGACTTCGTTTCCGCTAGAACGGAAATGCCTGCAGCTGCCGTAAATCCGACCGTTTTGAGCGTTATCCTTACCCGCCTGCAACTGGCCGTACTGGCTCACGGGCCCTACACGCTTGGGGGTAATGTTTTGTGTTTGCGCCGAAGCAAGTCCCATGCCTAATGCCAACAGGCCAAGCATGATGATTTGGGGAAAAGTGTGTCTGGCCATAGTAACTCCATACCATTTATTTATTACAAAATAATTACAACATTGGAAAATCGCTCCGCTGTTTTTGAAAAAATTTATTTACCGATTTTTTTGGCGTATTTTGCCTAGACCCTGATTTTTCAAAGAAAATTGCCACTTGGGTATTATTTTTCTAGATTTGGCAACGCAAAATTGAATAAGGCCCAACCTTAAAAAAGGAACAAATCATGGCAAACAAAGTCTATAACTTTAGCGCAGGACCGTCTGTCCTGCCGGAACCGGCACTCAAGGAAGCTTCGGCTGCCTGCATCGATTACGCAAACAGCGGCATCAGTATCCTCTCCATGAGTCACCGTTCAAAGCCGATCGAGAACATGTTTGCCGAAACCGAACAGTTCCTCCGCGACCTCATGGGCATTCCTGAAAACTACGATATCGTGTTCCTCGGTGGTGGTTGCTCACTTTTGTTCTGCATGCTCCCGATGAACTTCCTCGACCAGGACGCCACGGCCGACTACGCCCTCACCGGCGTGTGGGCAAACAAGGCCTACAAGGAAGCGAAGCTTTTCGGTAACGCTCTCGCCGCTTGCGACACCAAGTCCGAAACCTACAGCCGCATCGACAAGAACCTCAAGCTCAGCGACAACGCCACGTACCTCCACGTGACTGCCAACAACACCATCTATGGTACGGAATGGCACAACTTCCCGAAGCCGAAGTCCGGCTTCCTCATGGCCGACGTGAGCTCCGACTTCCTCGCCCGCAAGATCAACGTCTCTGACTTCGGCGTTGTGTACGGCGGCGCCCAGAAGAACATCAGCTGCGCTGGCGTGACCGTGACGATTATCCGCAAGGACCTGCTCGGCAAGGTGAACCGCACCATCCCGACCATGCTCAACTTCCAGACCCACATCGATGCGAAGAACATGTTCAACACGCCTCCGGTATTCGCCGTGTACGTCATGAACCGCACGCTCAAGTGGCTCAAGGAATTCGGTGGTGTCGATGCTATCGAAAAGGTGAACCGCTCCAAGGCCGCCCTCCTCTACAGCGCCCTCGACAACTCCAAGGTGTTCGTCGGTACCGCTGCCAAGGAAGACCGCTCCATCATGAACGTTCCGTTCGTGTTCAACAAGGACGTGGTTGCCGCTGACAAGGCTGACGATCTCGCCAAGGAATTCCTCGAATTTGCGAAGGAACGCGGGCTCCAGCAGCTCAAGGGTCACCGCTCCGTCGGCGGCTTCCGCGCTTCCATCTACAACGCGATGCCGGTCGAAGGCGTGCAGGCTCTCGTCGACTGCCTCGGTGACTTCGAAAAGAAGGTGCTCGGCTAATCGACGCTTGCTCAAGCAAACGCTATTGAAAATGCTCCGCTACTGCGGAGCATTTTTTGCACAAAGTATTTCCTATCGGTCTGCGCCTAGCGAAGCAAGGACTTCGACAAAGCCCGGCCGTTCTGCTCCAGAACCATCACGACGACACCGCGGGATTCAACAGTATCGTTCAATTCCACATGATGAGTTCCTTCGCCCATTATGCCAAGCGGCACAATCTTTTGCAGACGGCCTTTCAAATTGTACACCTTGATATGTGTTAGGCCTGAACGGGATAGTGTTATCGTAGCACGCAGATTCTGGCGGGTTCCATACAGCTTTAGGCCATCGGTCCCCTTAATCACGACTAGGTTCGGTTTGACGACTTTTGTGGGAGTCTCAACTTCAATGCTGTCGATGGATTTGCCAACAGCAAATGCAAGTAGCGGGAATGGCATGGTATCGTTCAAAACCCAGTTCTTATCAAAATCAGTCCAGTCCTTGTAGAGGCTCGGCTTATTCATGTCGGCAGCGGCAACGCCGCTTACGGTGGAATCCGATCCGAAGTCGCAATCATCCTCATTGTAGAAGGCATTTTTTACGGAACCCGAATTGCGAGAAACAAAACAGCTCGGAACAATTAGCTCTTCAATCCCTTCCATAACAAACGACTTTCCCGTAAAGAAGGCATTCTCGATGTCCCGATCGTTGATAGAAGCAAAGCCACCTGGTTCCACTCTACCAGAAACATCCCCCGTAGCAAACACGTTCTTGATAATTCCTTCATTGTTCGAAACAAATCCGCCTGGCGTGTATTCGCTAATTACATCCCCCGTGGCATAAGCATTTTCAATATAGCCATCATTGACCCCGACAAAACCGCCGGCATTAAGCGCTCTAGAGAACGTTTCAAGTTTTCCTAGATTCCCTGTCGCATAGCTATAAAGGATTCTGCCTTGATTTCTTGCGACGAAACCACCAAACCAAGCATACGCATGAACGTCACCCGTGGCATAGCAGTTTTGAATTTTCCCTTCATTAACAGCAGCAAAACCGCCCGAATGCACTTGTCCACGTACTTCACCCGTAGCATAGCTGTTCGTAATGATTCCATTGCTATCGTTTGTGGCAACAAAACCGCCAAAGAACTCACCACCTCCACCTGGATTGCCTTTATTCAAAATGCCTGTGGCATAGCAATTGTCTATTTTCCCACTATTCCGCCCCGCAAATCCACCCACTATGGAGACCCCATCCACATCCGACTTCGAATACGAATTCGAGATGGCCCCCACATTGTACACGACAAATCCACCCACATTGAGGAGTCCTCCCACCTTTGACTCCGAATACGAATTCAGGACAGATCCCACATTGTACACGACAAATCCGGAAACATTATATCCAGACCCTTCCGAAGACGTATCGGCAGCTACAGAACCTTCCGCATGGGAATTTTTGATGACACCGGCATTGTACACGACGAAACCGGCGCTACTGTCTGCCATGACTTTTGTTTTCGCAAAACAGTTTTCTATGACACCCGTGGAATCGTTTGTCGAAACAAAGCCAGCCACTCCGAAATGGGAAATAACGGAATCCGCCTCAACACTCGAATTTTTAATGGTCCCGCTGTTATACCCAGCCAAGCCACCAGCATTTTCGTTCAGCGAAACGACGGAAACATGCGAAATACACGAATCGATTGTGCCCAAATTGCTTCCGGTCACCCCTCCAAGAAAACGGACTCCATGTTCAAGGATTCCCTTAGCTTCTGCAGAAACAATCAATCCCTCGTTTATCCCGGCAATTGCGCCGAGGTACCGCCCGTAATAATTAGTCACCATGTCGGCATGCAGCTTTACGTTACGAATAACCGAATTCACCCCGGAATTGGAGCCGACCACCCCACCAATGTAAATGCGATCGTTAATACCGCGGACAACGCCATTGAAGTCAATATTCTGGATGGTTCCCTCTTCATTAACACCCACGACACCACCCGTGTTGGACGTGCCAATGACCGTGTCGCGCACGAACTTGATATTTTCAATCAGGCCAGAATTGCCCACAGCCACCGATGCCGCAGCCCAGACCCCCTCAGCCGAAAAGAAACAATCTTCCATTTTAAGGTTCTTGACAACGCCCGTAGAATCTATTCCCAAGAACATGGCCGTCGAACGACCTTCTTTCGACATTGAATAGAGGTGCGATATGGTATGGTTCGCACCGTCAAATACACCACCAAAACTGGATTGAGGCGTTCCGTAATATGCCATGCCTATCGGCTGGAAACCTTGGGTGGAATCGGTTTCACTTTTTTCGCCCCGCGAAGCCGAGGCATCAATATCGGCCACCAAAACATAGTGACCATTCATGCTATAGCTGTCAACGCCAACAGCCTTCAGGTCCTCGTAATCGGCCACCTGCCAAGGATTATCGGCAGTTCCATCGCCAGCCATATTGCCGTTTGTCGCAAAGCAGAACGCAGCAAACAGCAAACCGAAACAAAAGGGAATTCGATTTATCATAACAGCTCCTACCCGAAATTTTATGCACAGCTTGGCTATGCGCGTGCAATCACGATATTTTTTTTGCAAAAATGCTTTTATTCAGCGTCTTTTTTCTTGCCGCTGAACTTGTTCACCACGTCGGGGACAATATCCATGACCTTCCCGACAAGCGAACTGTCCTTGCTGATAGGCATGATGCGCACATCGTCGCCCCTGATGACAAGGAACGCCACCGGTTCCACAGAAGCGCCACCGCCGGAGGCAGATGTGTCTCCCTTGGACTGGTGACCGCCGAAACCGAAGCCGACCGAGACACGGCTCACGGGAACAATCGTCGATTCACCCGCCTGGATGGGTTTTCCGATAACCGTCTCCGCCTGAGTAATGAAACGGAGCTTTTCCAAAAGAGTTTCTGCAAGTTTTTCAATAGCCATGCTGTTAATATAGTATAGACGAGAGACGAAAGACGAGAGACGAGAGAAAAAAAGGGGGAGAATAGTAGGAAGTAGACAGTAGGAAGTGATTAGAGACTAGAATCTAGAGGCTAGGGAGAAATATCACGGCTTCGCCGTCTTATATTGACGCACGAAGTGCGTGATTCTTTTCACTAGCCTCTAGCTCCTAATCTCTAGTCTCTATTCTCACGCCTCGATCAATACCTCGCTTCGTAGATGCGGTCGCTGGCTGTTTTGAACTTTTTGGCCAAATCAGCCCACGAGAGGTAGCCCCAGACCACGGCCACACGGCCGCCCGCCATTTGCTGGGCCATGCCGTTTCCGTTGTTCCCGGCATCGAAGTACACGATATCGCTCTCCGGCTCAATCCCGACAGGCTCGACCCGGTTCAGCAAAAGAGCCCAAGAATCAAAGTCCTGCTCTTCCACCTGTTCCCAACTACGGGCGACACTCCAACGGAGGTCGGCATTCCTGTAGCTCTGCACAAGCACCGGGAAATAGGCCTTGACCCCCATGAAATATTTCGTCTGTATCGATGTGCGGCCCGCCTCGCGGAATTCAAACGGGAGGCTCAGGAATTCCTGCGGGAAACCGCCCCGATACCCCGGAAAGTGCCGGACAAAGGTTTCAAGGTCGCTACGCTCGTACTGGCGGAAACTGTCGTGGCTAAAGATGAATATGTGGCAATCGGCACGGATGCTCTGCTCCAAGTGTTCGCCCCTGAGGATAGGCGTGATTCCCTGGAACTTGCCGCTGTTCATGTAGTGGTCCATGGCATACACGTCGCTCCGGAATTCCAGAATGTGTACGTTCAGCGTATCCCCAGGAGAAACACGGTAGCTCAAATCAATCACGCGCTTGAGTGCCGGAATGTTGTACGTAGCGACAGATGAAGTCACGTCATGAGCAAACGGAGCAACATTCTTGTACAGGATTTTTGAATAGTCCACCGGTTTGGGCGGCTTGGATGGAAGGCAGCCGACAAGTCCAATGGCAACAAACAACAACAAGCAATTACAGACGAACTTCATTTTCGGTTTCCATTGTCGGCATAGCCACAAAATTCAAACAGCGGGCAATTCACACAGGAATGCGTCCATTCGCGGCAGATAAAATCCTCGCCCCCTTGTTCCAGGTAGAACTGCAACGCATGGGCTGCTTCGTAAGGGCCGTTCGGGTTGAGCGTACAGAACAGTGCGTTCGCGAGTTCTTGCTTCCGTTTCGGCTCCATTTCTGCGAAATCAGAATCCTTGGCAGGGCCGAGGAATGCCAGGTAGCGGCGAGCACCCATGGTAAGCGGCAGCGGAGGCATTTTTTTCGAAGAAACACACGGCATGCCAAGCCCCAGCGGTTCGGGAGCAACCATGCGGTAAAAGGCAGCACAGGCCTTCGGGCGCGGATTCCCCTTGCCCATGAAATAGACCTCGCCCAAATCGCGCCAAATTTCTTCGGGATTGCGGCTCGCGAGCCATGCGACAAGATCGCAACCATGATGACGCACAAAAAGTCCCACGCTCCAAAAAATGCCCGCCAAGTTTTTAAACAGAGTCCAGTGGCAACAACCAAAGACACGCTCTGCGATGCCTTCGATTTTTCCCGCCGTCGGCACAGGGAGTGTCCAGAGTTTTTCATCGGGAAAAGCATCAAACAAAGCATTCAGCAACGATGAGATTTCAGTATAGCTCCGGCTTTGGAACAAGGTGGTCCCAAGGATGGTCCA
Source organism: uncultured Fibrobacter sp. (assembly GCF_947305105.1). Classification (NCBI taxonomy): domain Bacteria; kingdom Pseudomonadati; phylum Fibrobacterota; class Fibrobacteria; order Fibrobacterales; family Fibrobacteraceae; genus Fibrobacter; species uncultured Fibrobacter sp. Next base: position 15,550 of record NZ_CAMZCS010000030.1, read on the forward strand.
GGCAATTTTCGCTGTAGGGGTTTTTGCCCGTTGCGCCACATGCACCACCGGATCGGGCACAGAGGCGAACATAGAAACAAACTTCCGTGTCGCTTCGAAAACCGCCGGCTCATCGCGCACAAAGTTTTCTACAAGCTTCATCCCCTACCGCCAAACATTAAAGCGCTTCGCCGACCTTGACAGCCTTGCCTAGACGGCTCTTGAACAGGTTCGGATGGCGTTCGCGAATTTTTTTGTCGACGATAAGGATAACCGTACTACCCATCTCGAAGCGGCCCAGTTCATCGCCTTTTTCAAAATGGAAGTTACTGGCCGGCTGCCAGTCCAGGCGCTTCTTGCTGCGGTCCAATTTTCCAGCATTCACAAGCAGGTCGTCGGAATACACGACACCGATGCGGCCCACGTTCGTTGCACCGACCTTCACGACCAAAATTTCAGAACCGTCCTGCAAGCGGATATGGCTCGTCAGGCGTTCGTTGATGCAGAACAAGCCTTCCACGCGTTCGACGCTACCCGCATTCACCGGCCAAAGCGTCCCAGGGCAATAGCTGGCATCGACCAAGTCACCCTTGACCGGGCTATGGATGCGGTGGTAGTTGAATGGTGCCAGATAAATCGTTGCAAAAGCACCCTCTTCAAAACGCGCCGCCATTTCGTCGTCGCGGAGCAAATCCTTGAGTTCGTAGAACTTCCCCTTCGTCTGGATAAGCGTTTGCTTTCCGTCATCAAAGGTTCCCGTCTGCGAAAGCACACCATCGACCGGGCTCACGACTTCGGCATTGTCGATAATGCGCGCACCGGGTTTGAGCCTGCGGATAAACAGTTCCCCGATGTTCTTGTAATGGCTCAGCGGGTATTCCGACTCGGCCATATTCAACTTGTAGTAACGGGCAAATGCCGAACGGGCCCAGCGGGTAAACGGAGGAATATTGAGCCGAGTGAATGCACCGAAGGCGCGGCTGGCCGCATTCTTCGGCAAGAGTTTCATAAAAACATAGAAGGGGGTATTCATGAAGGTAAAGATAGAAAATAGGGGCTAGGATCTAGAGGCTAGAGGTTAGTGGTCAGTGGTCAGTGGTTAGTGGTTAGTGATTAGGGCTAACTCCTCGAGCCTGGAGCCTCGAACCTCATCGCTCAATTAGTGATTTTCCAGTTTGCTCAGGTCTGTGCTGAACATCTTCCACAGGCGAGGGGCAAAAGGCACCGACCATTCCTTCTCGGGGGCGACACGGCTAGTCGTCTCTGCGACAAAAGAGGAATACGTCAAGAACACCAGCTCGCCATAACGCATGTCCCACAGCGACCAGACAATTTTCCACGTGTATCCACCACTCTTGCCCAGCTTGGGGTCCATCTCGACTTCCAGCACAATCGGGATTGACGCATAACGGATTCCGTAGCGAGACGCAATGTTGTTCATAAAATCTTTGAACTGCGGAGGAATCTCGCGGACGAAGGTCTGTTCAATACCGTCACGGCCTTCCCATGGTTCAAAACTCGCCAAATTTTTTCCGTCGGCAATTTTCGATGCGAGAATATGCCTGGACAACGTATCGATGTACAGCGAATCCTCTTCGGGGAGGCGCATTCCGGGCAGCATCAGTTCTCGCTTCATCTTGGGGAATGCCTTCGCAAACAAGGAATCTTCAATATGCGCCAAGTCAAAATCAAGTGCATCGGCGCTGAAGCTATGGCACATCTTGCATTTCTCGGGGCGCTTGGCAGTCACCTTGAGCGTCTGGAAAACACCCACCACCGCATTGGAATCAAGGCGCCCATAGGCAGCGGGGTTCCATTCACGGTAAGACACTTCTTTCGAAATCTTGAGTTTGATATCTCCCTGCGTGCCGCACTCGTTGCACGGGCCGTCCATCATTCCGGAATTATCGCCCGCACCGGGACCGGGGCCGACCGAACCGGCACAGCCCACAAGCGCCCCCAAAAGAGCCATCACGAAAAGAGACCGAATTTTCATCATAACTTAAGGGAAGAAGTCAATATTCAGCCAACCCTTCTTGCCATCATCCGATACAGCAAACCCACAAGAGACTGTCTTATATTTTCCCTTCATGTTCAGGTAATGCCCGATATACGGATAATCCTCTTTATTGTCCGGGTCACGCTGGCCCGATGTGACAAGAGCTTTTTCATCTTCCCACATCATCTTCAAATACTTCTTAGCATAGTCATCGTATGACTTGTTACCACTCATAACTATATCAGGTCCTGTATTCTGCGCGCCTTCCCCACAATCACCAAAATGTCCGTGAGCCTCGCCAGAAGCAAGGTCGTCAGCCGCCTGTTTGTCGGTACAGTTTTGCCTTGTTTCAGTAGCAAGCGAAAGCGCGGAAAGGCTCTCTGTCGCACGATATTCGTTAATAACATCAAGGCACGTCTGTCGCCAATCACTCAATGGTTCCGACGAGGAACTAGAGGAACCCGTCCCACCGGAACTGCTCGAAACTTCGTTGCCATCCGGGCAATATTTCATTTCGCGTGCAACATCAAGGGAATCTACCGAAATATACTTTTTCGGGTTATCGGCTTCGTCCGAAGCATAGAACGTGACAAAAAGACGGAACTTTCCGCACACATTCGTTTCATCAAAATAAACTTTGGTCTTCAACTGAGACAAGTTAATGCTTGTCGAACTGTCCGGAAATTCATCGTGAGTCACCTGAATTTTTTTGTATAAAGTACTCGTCCCCTCTTTATTCACTTTCGCCATCACCAGTTTCATATCGGTAAAGAAGATATCGGCATCAGTCCGCTCAATCGTCGAATCCGACAAATCAATGGACGCCCCTCCTCTAATAACAAATTCGGTTTTATCTTCATTGGCCAAATACTGCAACGCATCAATAACAATCGGAGAATCAGACGTAGGAGTTTCTACAACCGAGACAGCTGGTTTTGCAGAAGATGAACTGGATCGGGTAGAACGCTTAGACGATGAACTGCTCTTCTTCTGTTTGCTAGAAGATTTCGATTCCGAACTTTCCGTAACATCAGAGTCCGTCTCTTCATCATCGTTAGTCTCGGTTTTTTTGATTTTAACAGATGACTCTTCGTCCGATTCTGACGAATCCGCTTTGGAAGACGAACTTTCATTCTGTTGAGAAAGATTGTCATCTACTCCAACTGTATCCGACGCCTTCACGGTAGAAGATGAATCATCCGAACACGCAACGGCAAACAAAGCTGCGCAGCCCAATGCAAAAATCCATTTTTTCATAGAAAAGTCCTCATTACTCCCATTAAAGATATACTATTTCAAATAAAAAGGCAAACCCCATCCCTTATTCCAGCATGATTGTAAACGGGCCATCGTTGACGAGGCTCACTTGCATGTCGGCACCAAAGCGTCCCGTTTCCACGATGCCGACTTCCTTGCGGCATTGTTCCACAACATATTCATACAATTCGTTTGCCAGTTCCGGGTTTCCTGCACCGTTGAACGTGGGGCGGTTGCCCTTGTGGCAATCGGCGTACAGCGTGAACTGCGAGACTATCAGCAGAGAGCCACCGACATCTTTAATGGAGAGGTTCGTCTTCCCATTTTCGTCAGCAAAAATGCGTAGAGAAAGCATCTTGCGAATAAACCGGTCAGCAATTTCGCGGGTGTCCGTCTCGGCCACACCGACAAGGACCAAAAAGCCACGACCATCGATTTTCCCGACGACCTCGCCATCAATTTTCACATCAGCCTGCGTAACCCGCTGGATTAAAAATTTCATACAAATTCCTCAAAATACTTCTTGATTTTTTGTGCATCCTGTGTCTCCGTCAACGCAAGACGCAAGAGGACTGCGGCTTTCTGCGGAGGGAGCGAATATGCCGGAATCGTACCGGGCACAAGCAACCCTTCGGGCAAAACCGTTCCACGCCCGATTCTCGAAGTAACGACAACGGGCTCGTTCACGCGGGCAAGAACATCCATCCATTCCTTGCTGAATTCCCCCGCTCCCGCGCCCGCGATGACAATCCCGGCGGAACGCTGCGCCGCGAATTCGAGCAAAGCCGAATCCGCGTCGGCATGGAAATACAGCACGGCGACTTTGGGCAAATCAGAAAGGCCTTCAATGGAGAATTTGGGCAACGCACTCCCGCATGCCGAGCCGATGGCGTCGAACGCATCCAGATCATTCGCGTGGACCTTCTGGACACGAAGCGCATCGAACATCTTCCCCGCAAAGGCAACGCGCACGCCTCGGCAAGCGGCGCCGTTACAGCCCGCGGCGATGCCAACGGCATAACACAGGTTCGCCGGGCCGTCGGGAGCAAAGGAGGTCGCCGGCCGCATGGCCCCCGTCAGCACCACAGGCTTTTCTACATCCAGCACGAGGTCCAGGAAAAATGCAGTCTCTTCCATCGTATCGGTCCCGTGCGTGACAACGATGCCGTCGACATCCCCGCGTTTACAAACCGCCCGGATGCGGTTTGCAAGGGCAATCCATATCTCCGAGTTCACATCGTCGGAGTTGATGTTGCACACCTGCTCCACTTCTACATCGGCAATGCCGGACAATCCCGGAACCGATTTCACCAGTTCCTCACCTGTGATGGAGCCTGAATGGTAACCCACATCCTCACCAGGTTTCCCGGTACCGGCGATCGTTCCTCCTGTAGCAAGGACTACAACTTTTTTCATGGGCACGGTTTACCTCACTTGGTCCAGCAACTGCGCCGCCGTCAGGCCGTAATGTTTTTTCAAAGCGCCGTCAGTCCCGAGCGTGTACAAATCCTGGATGCAGGCGCGCAACTTGCGGACCGACTCGACCGCACGTTCGTCCCCGCGGGTAACTCCGTCGCGATACAGCAGCGTCTCCACCATTTTTTGCGAATACCAGTAGAGCCGGGTAGCGACCTCGGAATTTTCCTGGTTCACGAACGGCTGCGTCAACATTTCCAAATCCGGGACGGGCCCTTCGGGTCGTGGTTTGTCGTTGCGCGAGGCGTCGACAACCTGCGCGATTCCCTCGTTCAGCCAAAGCGGGACCTTGGCGCGGGTCATTGCGCGGACAAAGGCGTGCGTCAACTCATGGAAAAGCATCGGGCGGTACACTTCGCGGTACTGCATCACATTGACCGGGACGCGCAATTTGCCGTCGAAGACGGCCCCGACCCAGTCGGGTCGCGGACCCGCGCCCTGGTATTCCGAAGATTGATAGAGCACCAGCCCCATCTTGTTCGCCGGTCTGAAATCGAAAAGCCTGCACAGGGAATCGTACGCCACCTCGAGAACGCTCAACGCCTCGAGAATATCGTTCAAGGCAGGAGTTCCCTCGAATTCCAAGCGAAAATGGTCCGACGATTCCAGCTTGAGTTCGCGCATCTCGCGCATGATTGTCTGGGACTTTTCCTTGAGCACCTTGAAATCGGCTCCGCCACGCTGCAGAGAATCCACATAACGGATACATTCCTCGTACCGTTCCTGCTCGAACAAGATTCCTGCCAAATGCAGTTGCAAGTTCGTATCGTCCGGGGTTTCCGCAAGCAATGCTCGGATTCCCTTTTCGGCACATATCCAATCCCCCGAAGCAAGGCAATCGTTTGCCTCGACCACCAACGAATTGTGGTGTTCAAATTCTGCTCGCTGGTCCGAAATATCCTTAATCTCGCGAATCGCAAAAAACAATGTCGCAAGACACAGAATTAAAAGAAAAATCACGCGTTTATTGTGCATTTTTTCACATTCCGTCTTAACAAATCGTCAAAAAAATAGCCTTATGGTATTATTCTCTTTCTTTCAAATTTAAGTATATTTTAAACAAATCATGGAGTATGTCATGGCAGAAATCTTTGACTATGATGACTACCGGGATATGATCAAGGATTACTACCAGGAGCATAAGAAAAAGAACTCCCTGTATTCCTTCAACACTCTCGGAAAAATGCTGGGGCTGGACGCCAGTCACGCGTACTATATTGTACAGAAAAAACGCAACCTGCCCGTCCATGCAGTACCCGCCGCAAAAAAGATGCTCGGTCTCGAAGGTCGAGCCGCCATGTATTTCGACCTGTTGTTGGTCGCCTCCCGTACAAAGTCCGAAAAGAAGAAAGCCGAAATTATGCAGAAGGCCTTCCAGCTCCGCGATGTCAAGCGCCACATGCTGGAAGACACAGAAATCAAGTACCTGAGCGAATGGTGGACGGTCGTCGTCCGCGCCCTGGTCGAAGTCAAACACGGCAACATCGACGTTGCCGAAATTGCCAGCAGCCTTATCCCGCCCATTACTGAGGAACAGGCCCAGGCAAGCCTAGATATTCTTAAGTCGTTGGGTTTCATCAAGCCATTAAACGATAACCTAGTCAAGATTTCGGACTCCCATATTACCATCCAAGGGGCCGAAAAAGCGGAGGCAATCCGCAGTTTTCAGGCAAAAGTCATGCAATTTGCCATTCGTTCGCTCAGCGAAATCCCCCCAAGCGACCGAGATGTTTCTACAATTACCATGGCGGTAGATGCCAAAGGGTTTAACGATATTAGAAACATGATTCGAGAATTCCGAAAAGAATTGCAGATTCGCGTTGACAAGTGCAGCGTTCCGGACCGCGTGATGCAGCTTAATCTCGCCCTTTTCCCGGTGGCCCAGAACAACAAGAGGAAGTCAAAATGAGATACACATCGAGACTGCTCTTTTTGCTCCCCTTTGGCCTTCTGATGTCCTGCGACCATACCGAAAGCGCAGGCAATACGACAGAAATTGAAAACGCCATCGCCATCAGGGTATTTAACGGGGACGAACCGGCCGACGGTGTCGCCTACCGGGTATTACCTTCTTGGTACGTTGCCGACACCAACGAGACCGATTCCGGCGTTGATTTCGCCTATTCCGGAACAACCGACGAAGATGGCTGGATGCGTATCGACGGCCATGAAGAAGGCTCCTTCACCGTCCAGTTCAGCAAGGACAAGTATTCCATTGTCACGAACTACACGCTAGACAAGCTCACCCCCAATGTCACCATCGACAGCGTGGCGCTTGCCAAGCCTGGCACCATCAAGGGCCGCGTCGATCTGCCCGACTCCGCGAAATACGCCTGGATTTATATGCAGGGTATCGAAAGGGTCGAAAAGACGGACCGCAAGGGCGCCTTCGCCATCAGCAACTTGCCCGCCGGCGACCTCAAGCTCAAGGCCTGGGTCCCCAATATCCAGAAGTTCATCGCAGAGGCAGAAGTGTCCGTGCCCGCAAACGATACACTCGACGTGGGCAACGTTTCCGACACCACCGACGAAATCGTGTTCAAGAGGACGATGAAAATCAATCCACGTGAATTGATTTCCAGCTGGATGCGTCCATTACCGATACCGACAGTCCTCATACTGCGCCTCGATTCCACGTTCAACTTCTTCGAGACGACTGAAGACGGAAGTGATGTCCACCTGCTCGACAGCGAGGGCAACCCGCTCCCCATCGAGATTGACACATGGGACAAGGACATCCAGAGCGGTGTGATTAATATTCGCATCGAATCCAAAGCCGACACTGCAAAGCTCTGGACGCTCGAGTGGGGAGATTCAACCGAAGCCCCGCAAAAAAGAGCCGATGTATGGGAAGACCTTAGCGACTCCCTCATCTGGGCATTAAATACCGTCCAGATACTCGATTTCGAGAACCCGACCTTCAAGAACGACCTCCCCGAGCCGCTCACGCCGAAGGACTGGTACGTCCAGGCTCACGACGGGGCCACCGTCTACGATTCCGTCGCCGACGACATCCGCAAGGGCGTCATCGATTCCGGTGGCGGAGCTTTCGAGTCCAAGGTTCTTCAAGTAAACTACAAGGCGGAGAAGCCGGAATATGTCGTCATCGGCACGCGCATCAGCGACACGCCGCACGACCTGAGCCGCCTCGACTCCGTCGAAGTCTGGATCAAGACCGACGGAAAAATCGAGATTATCCTTGAAACAATTATCGAATCCGACACCAACTTCAAGGCCACCTACAAAGCCGAAGGCGACGGAAGCTGGACACGCTACGCAGTGCGTCCGCAGGATTTCGACACGAAAGATACAGTGAAATACCACGGCTGGGATGTCACGAGAAATCGGATAACTAGGTTTACAATCTTCGCCTATGACGGGAGCAGTATCCTGGTCGACAACGTAAGGATGTACGGCATCAACCGGGACGACTTGAAGTAGTTACCTGTTCCGACCCCCCGTGACATCGATTAGCCATTTTCGACCATTTTTTTCTACGCTGATAAACACCTTATGGCGTTTTTCATCGTAGACAAGATGGCCGTTGTTTTTGGAGGAGTATCTTATGGCTAATTCCGTGGATTTTGAATTGTGAATAGCAGTCGTCGAAGTATCCGCAACGGAAGTATCTGCAACAGAAACAGAAGAATCCTTCACAGACGAATCAGCAACAGCAACTGCAGTGTCTTTTGCCGAGGTATCAACCGGCGGAACTTCCGGTTCGGCCTTCTTCAGCAGTTCGAGCATCTTTTCGGCATAACGTTCACCGAACGTTTCATAACCCTTTCGCGTGAAATGGAGCGTGTAGTTCGGTTCCTTCAACGCGGGGCAACCTTCTGCCGAAATGAGATGACCATTAGGGATTAGACTCGCCGCTTCGGCAACTGCACTGTTTCTCCAGCCCAGATCTCCACCCGCAGCGGTTGTTGCCAGTTCCCCAACAAGAATTGGCACTTTCGTTGAGTCTAATCCCAAATCCTTAATAAGATCGTCGTAAACTTTCTTGACACGCTTGGGCCAGTCGTTCATCTGGTAGTCCGCCTCGCCCTGATGGAAAAGGAACCCCTTAATGACGCCCTTTTCCTTTGCAATCTTTCCCATTTCCACAATGCGCTTGTAGAGGTCGCCACCGTATTCATCCAGGTACTGGATCCACCACGTGTCGCCCTTGTTCTTTGCATTCTGGACATACGCCTTGTTGCGGTCCTTGTCGAACAGGTCGATGCTTTGACCGCCAATGGCGATGTTCGCGACAGCAATCTTGATACTGTCGGGCAATTCCTTCACCATCTTGCGACCGAAGATATCGACAATTCCTACCTTGGACGCGCTATGTCCCATTGGCGGTGCAGCAGGGTAAAACTCTCCAACCTTTTGATTCGAATGGTTTGCCGCACGCAAGACCAAGAAGCGCGGATCCTCCGCACGGTCGGCTGCGGTCACATCCGCCTGACCGGACATATTGGACTGCCCATAGGCAAGATAAATGTGGAGGTTCGGGTCCTGGGCAAAGCTCAAGGAAACTGTAGCAGCAACAACAAACGCAGGAAAAATAGATTTATGCATTTTACTTCTCGTACAAACTAACGAGCCCTATGGGTAAAACTCTTCGTCATGAGCACAGAACCATTGGAACTGAGCACCATGGCAACGAACTTTCCGGAACGCGGAATCAATCCGCCATTCTCGCCCAAGACACTGACCAAGTGACCCTGGAGGTCGAACAGCTTGACTACGGCACCTACAGGAGCTCCGGACAGAGCGAGGAAATTACCGACAATATCGATTTCGGCAACAGGAGCCACACCCCTCACAGCCGAGAACAAAGGCTTCGTGGTGGAATCGGTGGCGGAACTGTCACCCGGCGTAGTCGTAGTCGAATCATTCACAGAAGGCGTCGTCGTGGAATCCCCAGGAGGCGTTGTCGTGGTGGACGCTTCGTACTTGATGGTCGGAGTTTCCCAGTCGATCCAGTCAGCATAGTTGTCTATCTTGAAACCCTTACCATTAGTGGGCTTCACGTGGATATCCGTGTTGGCTTCCTTATTGCGGAGGAACTTGTCAACAAACGCGGTCACCGATTTGGTCTGGCTCGAAGCCGCCTGGCAATGTTCGTGACCACCGGTAAAGTCGAAACCGATACGGTCCTCGATGCCCATGGCCTTCCACACTTCGGTCGCCGCCATCATGGACTTGTAACCCGATTCGTCGCCCAGCCATTCGTAACCGGGGTTGCCGAGAGCAATCACCGCACGCGGAGCAATCATGGCAATAAGTTCATGGTGGTCGTGCGGGAGCTTGTACGGATCCTGACGTTGCAGGCTCTGCATGAACCAGCTGTAGTTCGTGTTGTCAATCTTCTCGATGTTCGTGCCGCGCTTGGCAAAATCATCCGAGGTACGCCAGGAGTTAATGCCGCCGCCACCCGATTCCTGGGCAATGGTAAGCGTCACGCGTTCGTCAAAGGCGCCCGCAAAGAGAGCCATCTTGCCTGCGTAGGAACAACCCGTCACCGCGATTTTGCTCATGTCAAGGTGATGTTCTTCGGCAATCAGCGCAAGGCCGTCAATCAAGCGGCTCACGCCCCAAGACCATGCAGAATAGTCACCATTGGAATTTTTGTCACCGTAGAACTTGTAGAAACCTACGCCCGTGTCCTTCTGGCCGTTCATGGAATATTTGGCCACCTGGTCATGGCTGAAGGGCACCTGCACAAAGCCACTAAAAATGCTAGAGGAAAGCGAGCCCGTACCGCTATTCATACCAATGATAATCGGGTGCGGGCCCTCTCCAGAAGGAATACTGAACTTGGAAGTAATCGTCGCGGTCTTGCCACCTTCCTTGACTGTCACCGTGAGGGTGCCTCCGCTATACGTTGCCGTAACATCAGAAGGTATCGGTTTCTCGCCTATCTCGTACTTCTCGATATCGGCCTTGATTTCGTTGCGACGCTTGCTCCAGTCGTCGAAAGTCGCGACCTTGGACCCGTCATTGAATTCAAACGGGTTGGGAAGTTTCTTGTTTTCCTTGAGTTCTCCGGCCTTGGCACCTAAATCCTTGCCACGGTTTTCGGTATCGAAATTGAGAGGGATTTCGGAAAATGCATAGCCGCATAAACCTAGAACAATAATACCTAGAACGGCATTACGCATAAACGGTCCTCCTAAAAAAAAGAACTCCAAACCAACACTGCAAACCAACCCCCAGAAGCCACATTCCCGTGTAGTCTGGGACTAGCTATAAATTATCTAATCCCCATAGAATAGGGTTAAAACCGCAAATTTCGTTTATTGACAAAATGTCAAAAAATCGTCAATGCCCGTTTTCACGCTAAAAACGATAACAAAAAGTTACATTCCTGCAAAATATCGCAAAAAAGCCAGATTTGCCCCCCTAACCACACCCCAAAAAAATTTTCTCCATCATTTCCCACAGAAAAAAATCCATATACCTCTTTATACTCCAATTACCTCTTTTTTTACACAAAGCGAGATCGTCAATCAATACCAAAGGCATATTATTCTCCGTCGAGAGAATAGAAGCGTCGGCCAAGGATGGGGAGGGTGCAGGGAGGGGCCCGTGCGGCCTTCGCAACTCTGAGCTGGGGCCCCTCCCGCATGATTCAAATTGTGTAAAAGAATAAAACATGGCAAAGTACCTGCTCCGAAAAAAAAGCTATCTTTCCCCCTTGAAATAAATCAGAAGCCGTAAGGCTAGAAAATCGGAGTCGATCATGGGTTTCAAATGCGGTATCGTAGGCCTCCCGAACGTAGGCAAGTCCACCATCTTTAACGCTATCACCAACGCCGGCGCCGAAGCCGCGAACTATCCCTTCTGCACCATCGAGCCCAACGTGGGCATGGTGAGCGTCCCGGACAGCCGTCTCGACGAACTCGTGAAGGTCTACAATCCCAAGTCCATCGTTCCCGCCGTCACCGAATTCGTGGACATTGCAGGCCTCGTGAAAGGTGCTGCCCAGGGCGAAGGCCTCGGCAACCAGTTCCTCACCCACATCCGCGAATGCGAAGCCATCATGGAAGTCATCCGCTGCTTCGACGACGAGAACATCGTACACGTGAGCGGTTCCGTGGACCCGGTCCGCGACGTGGAAGTCATCGAAACGGAACTCATCCTCAAGGACCTTGACTCCGTCGAGAAACGCCTCGCCACCGAAGCCAAGGGTGCCCGCACCGGCAACGCCGAAGCGAAGGCTCGCCTCGCCGCTTGCGAACTTTTGAAAAAGACTCTCGAAGAAGGCCGCTCCGCACGCACCGTCATGAACGACAGCGACGAAATGATCGGCGTCGTCAAGGACCTCGCTCTCCTCACTGCCAAGCCGCTGTTCTACTGCGCGAACGTCAAGGAAGACGACATCCTCACGGGCAACGCCTATGTGGACCAGCTCAAGGAATACGCCGCCAAGAACGGCCACGAAGTCATCGTCATCAGCGGAAAGATCGAAGAAGAACTCTCGGCCATGGAACCCGCCGACAAGGCTGAATTCCTCAAGGAACTCGGCATGAAGGAATCGGGCCTCGACGCCGTTGTGCGCAAAGGCTACGAAATCCTCGGCCTCCGCACGTTCTTCACCGCCGGCGAAAAGGAATGCCGCGCCTGGACGTTCCATGCAGGCTACAAAGCACCGCAATGCGCAGGCGTCATCCACACCGACTTCGAACGCGGGTTCATCCGCGCCGAAACGCTGAGCTACGCAGACTTCCTCAAGCACGGCAGCTGGAACGCCGCCAAGGAAGCTGGTCTCGTCCGCACCGAAGGCAAGGACTACCTGGTACAAGATGGCGACATCATGTACTTCTTGTTCAATGTGTAGTTAGGGATTAGGGGCTAGGATCTAGGGGCTAGAGGCTCGGGGTTCGAAGCTCGAGCCTTTATGTTTAGGCTTTTACTTATTCTTGAATACAGAGGGTTTGTACCATAGGGTACAAGTCTTTGGGACATTCTACAATGCGCGATGCTTTTCCTTTCATAGTAACGCCATCCATCGATGTTTCAAAGCAATATTGCGTTCCGGGATCCTTCTCGGTACTTGCCCAAAAAACATTCGCATATATTTTATTATTCAACGAACAACGAGCTACTCCATACGTCCAAAATATCGGAGCATCATTTAGATATTGAAAGCCATATTTCTTAAGTTCGGTCGTGTCGGGAAGGCGATACCCTCTAGGGCACGACGTCTTAGCAGTTTCATAATCCATATAGACGCTTTCCTTATAACGCACGGCAGAGACTATAGAATCATCCACTTCGACAATTTTACCGTTACAAATGCAATCTTGACTGAGGCGTTCCTTCCATCCAGCATAAAAATCATCAAACGAGGAGCTTTTGTTTTGAATTGAATTCAACAAAATAGAATCAACTCCCAATTCGCCTCGCAAAAATATTTGTCGACCACGAGTACTCGCCACATAATTGACGTCATCAATCACCATATGCGTCAGGACAAAAAAATATTGACCATTAATAGTCTTGACAGAAAAGTGGTATTCAGCCCCATCTATAGTTACTTTATACAAAGAATCACCCAAACTCTGACCCGCAATTTTATTCCTATCAAACGACACCGGTAAAAGGTAAGTGGGGGACGGTTCCACAATGACCCGTTTCCATTCTTCAACCCCATCAACATTTGTGCAACCAAAAAATGCGCCATCCGCTTCGCTCCAGTGAAGGACCTTATTAGAAATCGTATCACAGGTTCCAAGGCTATCCTTATATCTATACGGAACAGACTTTATGCTATCCAGCAAAATCCATGCGTTTGTCGTTTCGCAGAGATAATAATTTTTGTCATACACTTCCACCGTATTGTACAAATCCTCTTTACAGATCTTTCCCTCTTTTTCTGGCGGCAGCAAAGAAGCTTCATCAACCTTTATCCATTCCAAATACCAATACTCGCATTCATAATAAGTCCCGTCATAAGAAACTTTCAGATTGCCGATTTCTCTTGTACATTGTTCCTTAATAAAAGGGTATTTTGTTTCAGAGCTGTCTTTCCGTGTTTCACTCGAACTGCTCATGGCACTGGAACTTTGCACAGACTGAGTCGTTTTTTTACTAGACGATGAAATTTGTTTCGAAGATTCCGAACTCATCGACGAAGAACTGGAGCTTTTTTCCTCTTTTCTCGGGCTCTTTTTTAAATAGTAGGTATTGCCGTTTTCTTCTTTGCAAATGCAATCATCAAATGTCCAATCGCTCAAACCGGAAACCCAGTTCTCGAAATCTCCGGCACTTCCTATCCTGTGCTTGCACCCAGAAATATCCGTCCAAATATGCTTAGTTCCACTTTCGGTGGAAATTTCCATTTTAACACGGTTATCAGATTCGCTGAAATTGGAAGACACGCACCTTGCAAAAAAGGCGAACATTTCACTCATGTACTTCGACATATAGTCACAGAGACCATCAACGACATAACTGCTGTCAGAAAGGTCGGTCGTCCAAGAATCCTCTTCAGTAATGCCATATTTATCACGGCAATATGCGGAGTTATCATACGAACCGGAATCATCCTGGGTTTCAGAAGAACTGGAGCTAGAATTTTCAGAGCATGCCGCAAAAAGAAGCACAAGGGTGCCTATCACCAACAATTTTTCCATGGTCCTATCCCCTTTTTCAGCTATGTTTCTTCGCAGCGCGCTTCGCTTTGACTTCCTCGACAATCGGGCGTATAATCACGGCAAGGTTCATCGCAGAACCGATTAGAATCAAGGCACTGGCGGCATAGATGCCGACTCCGGGATCCACCTTCAGCATCGGGATTCCCAAAGACGAGCACAGCCCTCCTAGTTGCATCAGCATGGCCCACAACGAGAACATGGCAAGCATTCCCATCGTCAGGGAACCGAGCGGCGAGATAAAGACAAATGCCGCCGCGAGCAGCACAGCAATCGCAATTCCCCATAGGTACGTCATTGGTTCCATCTTCGGAAAATTCGGCATCACCGCAGTAAGCTTTTTCTGCGTTGCCTCGTTCTTGTCAATCATGTTGTGCAACTGCTTGGAAGCATCAGGCGCAAGGGACTTGTCCAAATCTATCCCTGTCGCGAGTTCGTAGACGCTAGCCTCTAGAATCGGTTTTGTTTTCGCCTCATCCAAAGAGCACGACACATTCGCAAGCGGCATCAACAGCGCAAGCAACACGAGCAAATAAGGGACTGCCGCTAACTTCTTGAAAAACTTGAATTCCTTCGAATCCTTGAGGGAATTTTCGCTTTGCTTTTTTTCCACTTTACTTTCCATTCTTTTTCTTGATTACATCTTGGGGGAACACGCAGCGGAATCCGATTCTATCGGACCAGTAGCGCGGATCTTCGTCATCGGTTTCGACGAGGTTTATGTCTTTTTCGCTATCCTTCCAGGAACCGCCCTTGAACACTTTCAGGTACCCGAACATGGAACCGCTCGGGTTGGATTTTTCCATCCAGAACGCAATCGGGAAATGCTTGTCGCGAGTCCATTCGGCCACGTTACCCGACATGTCGTAAATTCCCCAAGCGTTCGGTTTTCTCTTGCCCACAGGCTGCGGGCCATAGGCTTCGGATTCCTTGCCGAGCTTGTAGGAATTGTCCCTGTAAACCGCATAGTTACTAGGATCGGGGACATCGTCCAAGACCCAAAGTGCTCCTTCGTTGTTGTCGGCACGGCCAGCAAATTCCCACTGGGCTTCGCTAGGCAGGTCACCACCCAACTGTTCGCAGAATTCCTTCGCGACAGTCCACGTCACATTGTGTACGGGCTTTTCGTCGCCCTTGAACTTGGAGCGGTCCTCGACTCGTTTAGCAGAATCACGACGGGCCATCGTCGTGGCAAAGAATTTCTGCGTCACTTCTGTCACGTGAATTGCAAACGGCGAAATGCCCACCACGTGTCCCTTGTAACGGAACGAACCTGAATCAATCATCACGACATCGCCGCGGAAAGCATCATGGATAACGCGAGAATCTTCGGAAGAAGAAGACGGCGGGATAACGATTAACTCGGGAACAGAAGAAGAGGAGGAAACCGGCTGTGCCGACGAAGAAGACTCGACAGGCTTCGGATGCAGCCAATCCTGAACTTCCGGCTGGCGCAAAATATAGGTCGGCAAAATGAAGTCCCCTTCACTCGGGTAAATCTGCCCGTTGAACTCGAATTCCATTTTCACATAGCGGTAATGGTGACGGCTAGAAACTTTATCATTCTGGTATACCCAGACTGGCTTGTCGTTCTGGAGCGTGACAATCATGTTCACCTTACCGTTCCGGATAAGGGCAATCAAGTTTTCGGTATCGATTCCCTGAGCCTTGCCAGTCCACCGGAAATCATAGCGGTCACCTGGATGACCAATGACAAGCTCAATCTTTTCTGCCGGGACTTGAGGCGCTGCCGGCTGGGGAGCCACTTCAGGAGCGACCGCAGCAACGCCTTCTTGAGTTGCAGGTTCCTGCGGTGCAACCGGTTCTTGAAGCGGAGCAGGCGTATTCGTCGAATCGGGAGTCTGAACCGCAGCAGGGCTCAGTTCCGCAGAATATTCCGGAATGGCAATCGGGTAAACCGGGTTCACAGTGTTCGGCCACACATACATGCGGCTGGGCAACGCCTGCAAACTGTCGAACTTGTGCTTGAAGGCCGCTTCCAGCGCAACAACTTCTGCATTCTGCCCCTTCTTCCACATGGCGTACGATTCGTTGCGCTTCGACGTGTAGCGAGCAACGTAGTTGCGATATTCCATGGAAGACGGCGATGTCATGAACGCGGAGGCGCTCATCTGCTTCGGATAATTTTTGTAGAACGCAGAGGAATCCGCCGATTTTTCTGTGCCCTGAGTTTCGGCCGTAAAGCGGTCGTACAGTTCCTCCGTTTCCTGCAAGTTTGCCGCAGCGTCCAACATCTGTTTGTTCACAGTCAACTTGGGGGCTTCGTTCCCCGAAACCGTAGCGGGAACAAGTTTCGGTGCAATAACGTGGACAGAGGCCGGCTTGACCGATACCATTTCTGCATAAGGCATGCAGTCATTCTTCATGTAGATAAAGGTATAGAGCCCTGGATCAACGGGATGCACATAGCGCACGCCCTTCTTGACAGAAATGTCCTCGGATGCAATTTCCGTCTTTCCATCACCCCAGTTAAATTCAATGATAGATGGCGTATCGTTTTCCTTCAACATCTGCCAGCGGCCGTTCTTATAAAAGTACAACTTAGGCAGGCGGGTAGAATAAATGTATTCCTTGTCAAAATAGACATCTGTTTCGTCTTGGAACGCCTTGGAATTCGTGGCAGCGTAAAAACGCATCAAGACCACTTCGCCCACTTTCAACCGATTTTCCGAGAGGTTGAACGCATGGACTTCCTTAAAATTTTCAGGATTTATTGTTCCGACAAACCACTTGTATTCCTTCGCGCCCTTCTTCTGGCGGAGGTACAAGGCGTTTTCCTTGAGCGGGAATCCCGGCTGGATTGAAAGAGCATTCTTCTCGAGCTCGATAATCTGGCCCGCCGTCGGTTCCATTTTGGCGCCAACCTTGAACTTGTCCAAAGTAATCTTATAGTTGTTATCGCCGGCAGCAAAAAGACATGCCGGCACAACTAAAAGCAACGCAAACAAATGAAGGAAGCGCATAAAAACTCCTTTGTGGTCTTACGGACTAAAGATATATTTTTGCTTACATGAAAGTTACAGAACAGTCCCATTTGCCCCCATATTGAGCAAATATCCGCCTTTTTCGCCACCCACGGGGCCCAATTCCACCTTCCAGTCGGCAAGACGGATGATATCGGGATGGTGTTCGATGACGATAACGGTATCGCCACGGGCCGAAAGTTTACGCAACATGTTCCAGAGAATCTGGATATCCTTGAGGTGGAGCCCTGTAGTCGGTTCGTCGAGCAGGTAAACCATTTCTTGGGCAGGCTTGCGGGCAAGTTCCGCTGCCAGCTTGAGGCGCTGGGATTCGCCGCCACTGAGCGTGGTAACGGACTGGCCGAGCTTTACGTACGGGAGGCCTACATCGCGCAGGCATTCCAACTTCGGCAAGATTTTCGGCTGGTCCTTGAAGAACTCGCAAGCTTCGGCGACGCGCATGTCGAGCACATCGGCGATGTTCTTGCCCTTGAAGGTGACGGTGAGGGTTTCCTGGTTGTAGCGCTTGCCGCCACAGACGTCGCAGACTTCCCATACGTCGGAGAGGAAGTGCATCTCGATGGCGACTGCACCGCGGCCCTCGCAGGCCTCGCAGCGGCCGCGGACCAAGTTGTAACTGAACCGCCCGTAATCGAAACCCTTCAACTTGGCCTGCGGCAACTTGGCGAACAGCCTACGGATGTCGTCAAGTACGCCCGTGAAACTCGCGGGCGTGCTGCGAGGTGTCCCCGAAATCGGACTCTGGTCCACCAGCAACACTTCACCGCTCTGCTTCTTGCGACCACGGGCCTGGAACTTCTTCTTGAGGCGCGGGAAGATTTCGTCCATGACCATGGAACTCTTGCCCGAACCCGACACGCCGCAGACCACGCTAATCGCGCCCTTCGGGAATTTTACAGACAAATTCTTCAAGTTGTTGTGCTTAAGTTTTTCGAACTCGTAGAATTCCGTAGAATCCGTGATGGGCCTTGCCGCAATCTCGTTCGCCATCGGGATGGTGTGCGTAAGGTACTTGACCGTCTCGCTGCGCGGGAACTGCTGTAAGGCGTAAGGTTTGGAAAGCTGTGCGGGAGAACCCTCGGCGACGACCTCGCCACCGAACTCGCCCGCCGCCGGGCCCATATCGATAATGTGGTCTGCCGCCTGCATCATCTTCATGTCGTGTTCCACGACCACAAGCGTGTTGCCCAAATCGCGCAGGCGGTAAAGCGTATCAAGGAGCATGGCCGTATCGCTTTCATGCAAGCCCACTGTGGGTTCATCGAGCACGTAGAGCACGCCTTCAAGGCCGCTACCAATCTGGCTTGCTAGGCGGATTCTCTGCGATTCGCCACCGGAGAGCGTATCGCCTGCGCGGTCGAGGCCGATGTAGCCAAGGCCCACGCCCTTGAGGAAGTTCAGACGGCCAACAATTTCACGGAGCAAGGGTTCGGCGACCGTCATCTTGCCGTCGGCATTCTTGTCGCCCTTGAAATTGTCGCGCTTGAAGTTTTCGTTATTGAACCATTCGTAAGCCTGAGCGATGCTCATGTGGTTCACGTCCATGATGTTCTTGCCACCGATGCGTACCGCGAGGTATTCGGGTTTGAGGCGTTCACCATGGCAGTCTGGGCAGACATGGCCATCGTAATCGTGACCGAGGCCAAGGCAGGTTTCGCAAGCGCCCCAGTGCGTGTTGAAACTGAAGTGCTTCGGGTTCAGCGCCGAATCCATGTACCAGCCACATTCGGGGCAGCCCGGCTTTTCGGAGCAGGCCAAGCGACCGCCCTTCTCGTCTTCCACATACAGAATTCCGTTTCCGTCGCGGTAGCCACGTTCAAAGGCTTCTACCAGGCGGGCGCGGTTTTCTTCCTTGACCACGACCGTATCAACGACAGCAAACAATTGCTTTTCGCGGGTAGGAATTTTCGGTAGCGGGAGTTCCACCAGCTTATTACCGAGGTAAACTTTGCGGTAGCCTTTTTCCGTGAGAATCTTGGAAAGTTTCAGCACGTCCTTGATTTCGAACGGAGCAAGCACCGTGACCTTTTTATTCAAGTCGCGATCGAAGGCGTATTGCATCAGGTCGCCCGCGCTGTACGAAGACACAGGCTTCCCGCATTTCAAACAATGCGGGGTGCCGACCCTCGCCCAGAAAATGCGGAAGTAGTCATAGATTTCGGTGAGGGTCGCGACCGTACTGCGCGGGCTCTTGCTCGCACTCTTCTGGTCAATCGCAATCGCCGGCGCGAGGCCCGAAATGGAATCGATGCTCCCGTGGTCGGGGCGACCGAGGAAGCGGCGGGCATAAGTGCTCAACGTCTCGACAAAGCGGCGCTGGCCTTCGCTAAATAGCGTATGGAACGCGAGGCTCGATTTTCCGGAACCCGAAACGCCTGTAACCACCGTGAGCTTGTGACGCGGAATCGTCACGTCGATGTTCTTGAGGTTATGCTTGCGCGCGCCATGCACCTCGATATCGAGCGACAAATCTTCGCCGCCCTTGAGCGTGCGGTCAAAATGATGGTTCTCGCCATGCTTTTTCGCAAGCACCGGCGCGAGATAGCGGCCCGTCTCGGACTTCTTGCTCTTCGCAATCTGTTCGGGCGTACCCGTCGCAATCACGCGACCACCGTGAACGCCCGCATCCGGGCCCAAGTCGATAATCCAGTCGGCGCACTTGATCACGTCCAGATTGTGTTCGATAATCACGACGCTGTTGCCGAGGCTACGCAGGCGATTCAGGCAATCCATGAGCTTGCGGATATCTTCGAAGTGCAGGCCCGTCGTCGGTTCATCAAGTAGGTAAAGCGTCTTGCCGGTACCCGGGCGGCGCAACTCAGAAGCAATCTTGATGCGCTGCGCCTCTCCCCCGCTCAACGTTGTCGAAGGCTGGCCCAAAGTAAGGTAGCCGAGGCCCACTTCCACGAGCAGGTTCAGCGGCTGCGCAATCTTCGGAATGTCCTTGAAGAATTCCGCCGCATCGGCAATGCTCATGTCGAGAATTTCGGAGACGTTCTTGCCCTTGAAATAAACTTCGCGCGTCGCATCGTTAAAACGCTTGCCACCGCACACTTCGCAAGTCACCTGCACGCTCGGGAGAATGTGCATGTCGACGATTTTCACGCCCGCGCCTTCGCACGCATCGCAGCGGCCGCCCTTCACGTTGAAACTGAAACGGCTCTTGCTGTAACCACGAATCTTGCTTTCTTCCATGCTCGCGAAAAGGTCGCGCACATCGTCCCAAATCTTGGTGTACGTCGCCGGGTTGCTTCGCGGTGTGCGGCCAATCGGCGTCTGGTCAATTTCAATCACCTTGTCGATATTCTCGAGGCCTTCCAGGTGGTCGAACTTACCCACCGGTTCTTCGGAATTATAGAACACGCGGGCCAATTCGCGACGCAAAATCTGGTTAATCAGCGTACTCTTGCCGGAGCCCGAAACGCCCGTCACCACCGTCAAAGCACCATCGAGCGGAATTTCGACATCGATATTCTTCAGGTTGTTTTCGGCGGCACCGCAAATCTTGAGTTTCGGCGTATTCTTATCAATCTTCTTGCGAGTCGCAGGAATTTCAATCGCCTTGCGACCGCTCAAGTACGCGCCCGTCAGCGAAGCCTTGTTCTTCTCAAGCTCCTCAACAGTCCCTGCCGCAATCACGCGACCGCCTTCCACGCCGGCACCCGGCCCCACGTCAATCACGCAATCCGCATGGCGCATCGTATCTTCGTCGTGCTCCACGATAATCAGGGAGTTGCCCTGCGCACGCAAATGTTCGAGCATCCCGAGCAACTTATCGTTATCACGCGGGTGGAGGCCGATGCTCGGCTCATCAAGCACGTAAAGCACGCCCTGCAAGCCAGCACCCACGGCGCTTGCAAGCCTTATGCGCTGAGCCTCGCCACCGCTCAATGTGGACGCCTTGCGGTTGATATTCAGGTAGCCAAGCCCCACCGCATTCAAGAAAGAAAGTCGCCCGCGAATCTCTTTCAAAATCTCCTTGCCGATTCGCTTTTCCTTCTCGGACAAGTCGAGCTTGTTGAAGAACTCCACCGACTTCTCGACGGACCATTCCGTCATCTCGGTCAGGTTGTGCCCGTGGAACGTAACCGCATTTGCCGTGCGGTTGATACGCGTGCCGTGGCATTCAGGGCAAACGCCAATCTGCATGTACTTGCGGAAGTGGTAAATATGCCACATGTCCC
>NZ_CAMZCS010000031.1 GCF_947305105.1 uncultured Fibrobacter sp.
CAACGAATTCGAAAAAGGCAATGCCGGCGGATTCAAGACAAAAGAAATCAAAGCACAACACGATGCCGAAATCGCCGATACCGATATCTCTTGGGGTAAATTCTGGCATTGGATAAACACGAAAATCACGCAGACTCTCAAGGGGCTCACCAGCACCGAAGACAAGCGCATTGGAGTTTGGTTCGTGAGCAACCACAATGGGAAAATAGGCGAAAAGGTGTTTGCCGAGAAAGTCCTTAAATATTTGTGGGACGACATTTTCAAATTCAAACGCCCGCAAGTATTTGCAGATGGTATCGACACCTTGGAAAAGTTAATTGAACATTTTGAAAAATCAACAAAGGTCTCACGTTTCGACGTATTCAGGGACAAAACGGGACTTGTAAACGACACTCTCTGAGATTTGTTCCATAATGACTTTTTCGGATGTATAAATTAAACGAAATCTGCACCTGCGAAGCCAAGGCGAATTCAAAAGATGAATTCGTCGGAATCCGCTGCGAAAAGAATGCAGAAGGCAAACTAGAAACCCATATCTTTTTCCCATTGGGCTATTTTGCAGACGACAAAACCTTGAGCGAAACACCCGAAGAAGAACTCCGCGAATGTATCGCAAATCTATTTTCGGTTCTCTCCGACGAATCCTTACAAGACCCCCACCAAGATTCACGTTTCTCTTCGGCACCCGCAGAACCCGAAGAAGCCCAATTCCCCATGACGGCTTATTTAAACGTCATTCGTCATTATCTTGATTTTGGATACATGACAGAAAAAGAATTTTTCCATAAAAAAGGGGCTCATGGGAAAGTGAATTGGAACCGTACAATCAAAGAAACAAATCCCATCGTCACAGACGAAAACAACCTCGTCTATCTTGACCTGATTTCTCGAAAAATCAATTACAACGAAGATACGCTTATCACACTCGTCCACAAGTTTTGCGTTCACGACGCCTTCTGTCGGCTTGGATTCTTATTCGGCATAGAACCCACCGAAAAGCCGTTACTTGATTTTGACTACGACTTGTTCTGTAGCGTAATCCATTCCAAGTTGGCAAAAACATTCAACGACCGCGATTTGCGCCTGCTTTCCGATTTGGCCCGGATTATTGAATTCCTTGCCCAAAAACAGACACATGATGGCGAGACCGCAAAAGATTTTTACTTTGGCATAAACAAGTTTGCATCTGTTTGGGAGGCCATGGTCAATAAAATTTTCGGGACCGTTTCTCTTGAAGATAAACGCAACTATTATAATCCGCACTGTATGTGGATAGACGAAACAACAAACAAGCCCGAAAAATACGAAGAAGATGCCGAAGGCGATCCCAACGAAAAGAAGCGTTCCACATTGCGCCCCGACACCATCATGATAAACGAATCCGGTGTTTTCATTCTTGATTCCAAATATTACAAGTTCGGGCACACCCAAAACAAGCAACACCTACCTGGTGCCGATTCCGTATGCAAACAAATGGCCTATGCCGAATACATAATCAACAAAAAAGAAGCGGAGCCCTTCTCGGACGACACATACAATGCCTTTATAATGCCATATTGCGCAAAAGCCAACCGGTGGAAAGGCCCTGACGAAGGAGCCGAGATGCACCACATGCGGCGTGTTGGGCATATTCTCGGGGACTGGAAAAACGGGCAGCAGAATTACCACAAAATCGTTTGCATTCTCCTAGACACACAATCGGTTATGCGTAACTATTCTGCATCCATCAGGGCACAGAAAAAACTGGCGAACCTGATTACTTCAGGAACAGCGAAAGCTTGCTGAAGTCAAGTATCGTGATAAACACGAAGAAGCTGATAAAGAATACCGCAGCGACATTCTGGATAATGCTCTGCGTCTTGGTAGAAAGCGGTTTGCCGCGCAACTTCTCGATCCCGAGGAACATCAGGAGGCCACCATCGGTAATCGCAAGCGGGAGTAAGTTCATTACGCCCAGGTTGATGCTGATGAGAGCAAGCAACATCAAAAATTCTTGGAAGCCGCTCATCCACACGTTACCCATCACAGCGACAATGGAGACCGGGCCAGAGAACGCATCGACCTTCACTTGCCCCTGGAACATACGCTTGAAATAGCGGAAGATGCTCGTGGTCATTTTCCAGCTGGTGGCGCACGTCTTGGTGAACGCCTCGACGGGGCCACGGCGCACGACTTTTGTCTCGCGGAATAGCACATAACCCATCTGGATGCCGACCATGTAACGCTTGTGTTCTTCGTTATACACAGCGCTGAGCGTCTTGGTGAGCGTATCGCCCGCACGGATGACGGTAATGTTCACGGGTTCGCCCTTGCTGCCGTCGATAATGCGAACAACGTCTTCGTAGCGGGAAATGTGTTCGCCGTTGATTTCAAAAATCGTATCGTTCAAAAGGATTCCGGCCTTCTCCGCAGCGGAACCTGCCACAGGCGGGAGACGCACCATCACGCGGTTCCTAGGATAGATACCGATATCGCCGATACCCATCTTGATTTCGGAACCGGCGGAATCTTGCGAGGGAATCACAAGCTCTTCGGGAATAACCGTCAAGGTCAGCGGTTCGCCGCCACGATGTACCGTCAGGGGAACTTCGGCCCCAAGGCTCACGCCAATCTGTTCGCGGAAATCGTCCCAACCCTGGGTGGCCTTGCCGTTGATTTCGGTGATGGTATCGCCAGGGACAATGCCAGCCACAGCAGCCGGAGAATCCTTGCCCACAAAACCCACGATGAGTTCATTTGTCGCTGGTTCCTGCACACCCACCATGTAAAGCAGCATCAGCAAGACAAACGCAAATGCAATGTTAATGAACGGGCCCGCAAAAGCAATCGCCGCGCGCGCGCCCACGGACTTGGCCACAAAATCGCGCTCGTCGGGAAGTTCGCCATCCTTGATTTTGTCAGGGTTCTCCCCCGCCATCGCGACGTAGCCCCCGAACGGGATGGCCGAAAGGCAGTATTCAGTCTCTCCATGGCGATAACGGAGCAGTTTCTTGCCGAACCCGATGCTGAAGGTATTCACCTTGACATTGTTCCACTTGGCCACCATAAAATGCCCAAGTTCATGAATCGTCACCAAAAAACTCAACCCCACCAGGCCGAGGACAAACATCAAGACGTTGCTAAAGACAGATTCCATCATAATTCAATTTAGTAAAATAGAGCCAACAAAAAAGAGCCGGGGGTTTCCCCCCGACTCCTCTGTATACACCAAACTTGATTAAACACTAGCGGATCCTGTTACCCATGAGGTCGAAACGGAGGCCGCCTTTTTCCACGAACAGCTTGCTGCCATTCTTGCGCACAACCGCAGGGGTGTCGAGTACCTTTGCGGTTGGAGCGACAACCACAGAGCCATTGGTGCTACTCGAAACCGGCATCGCAGACGAACTGGACCGTTCTCCCGAAGCACTCGATTCCGGAGCCTTCCCCGAATTCCGTGATACACCTTCAGCAGCAAACTCTGGCGCATATCCGGCATTGAGCGCCTCGAGCGCCCCCGCAAGGTAGGCCAGCGGAGCATTCCAATTGATGGCCACCTCGTTCGTCGCATAGCTGCAACGCTGGTCGGTATAGGCTGTCGCGGCAAAACCGGTCCTGTAGTCAGCACACTTCCATTCGGCAGCAGAGCCCACGTCTTCGCCGCCAGGCTGCGGGCCACCCACAAGCATGCCGGGCACGGGTTCTGTCACTCCATCCGCCGTACTCGGGCGATGGTGCGGCATCATCGGGGATTTTGTCCCGAACCCCGTCACGAACGACATGTCTAGCGGGTTTTTGCCCAGAAGGTAGTTGAGAGCTTGGACCGCAGCGGTATAATACTTCTGGTCGCCAGTCAAGTAATAAGCGTGCAGAAGCCAAATGCCCTGGTTCGAGGCCGCAGCGTTGGAACCCCAGACAAAGTCTTCTTTGCTCATGACCACACCGAACCCACTCTGGGTGCGTTCGACAAACTTATCGGCCGTAGAGAGCAATTTCTGCTTTGCCTCCGCAGCATCGCTGAACACAGAAGCGTGTGTCGCCTTGCCGTAAGTCGCAATGCCCGACATGTCGCCCCAATAAGATATGTTGGCCGAAGAGC
Organism: uncultured Fibrobacter sp.; assembly: GCF_947305105.1. Taxonomy (NCBI): domain Bacteria; kingdom Pseudomonadati; phylum Fibrobacterota; class Fibrobacteria; order Fibrobacterales; family Fibrobacteraceae; genus Fibrobacter; species uncultured Fibrobacter sp. The sequence goes on from NZ_CAMZCS010000031.1 coordinate 4,079, forward strand.
CCGACTGCTTGTAAGAGGCATCCCCTGTCGTTATCGCGAGTTCTACCCCGGCGAAAAGCTTTTCGTCGCTGGCATCGCTCCCCTCGTAGGTACCCGTCGACACTCCGGCAGGATTCGCCGTGAAATGCACATTCATGTTCGCAGAAGCCCACGTGTATGCCTTCTTGGCCGCCTCTAGGCACGTGGTGGCATAGCTTGCATCGAACGGTTTGTAGACGCGTGAAGCAAGCGCCATCACTCCTGCAAAATCAAGTGCCGCCTCGGCGCTCTTCCCGATAACATAACGAGCATCGGAATCTTGCGCCGGCATCACATCGCCAGGGAAACCGAGTGCGGTCAGCTTGTGATAGACCGTACCGTCGCTCGCCTGCATGGTAAGCATCCAGTCCAGGTTCCACTTGATTTCGGCAAGGAGATCCGGGAGTTGCCCGTCTGCAGGGATATTCCATTTGAGCCCTTTGAAATATTCCGGGAAATGTTCATACAAAGAGAGAAGCGTGTAGGTGGTGATTCCAGAGTTCACAATGTACTTGCCGTAATCGCCGGCATCGTACCAGCCCTTCGGGCTTTTGATGGAACCATTCGCCCCCGTGGAATTGTGGAACGGCACATTCTCGTCCAAGTGTCCTGCAGCACGTTTCCACTGCCCCGCGTACTGTTCTTCGAGGGCCAAAGACGCACGCTGGTAGTAGAACCACTTGGCAGCAGCCTTGAATACATCCTTGTAGGTTTCCTCTTTCACGACGAGGTCCTCGCGGAGTACGTTCCCGCCCACCTTCACGCTATATTTACCGGGTTCCTTGAGCTCGGAAAAATCGACAAGCTGCACGTTCTGGCCACTAGCATCCCATACCGATGCGGCCTTCGGAGTTGCCGTGAGCACCGTTTTCCCGGAAGCGTCTTGGATAACAACGTCACCGGAACCTTCGACTAAGGAAAGTTCCTTCGGGTCAGCGGGGCGATAACCGACCTGATTTATATAGGCTGTGGCCGCAAAGGCAGCCGGTACGCAAGTTGCGACTGCCGAAGCCATAACCAGAATGACATTCTTGCTATCCAAAACATCCTCTCTCTCGTAACAGATACGACCATTCGCATCTAAGAGAGAATATAAAGAAAAAATGCTCCCCGCCGTTGAGGCATAGGGAGCATACGCTCTTTCACTGTATCAAGTGTATCAACGCAGTGTAATCCGCGTCACACTTACGGCTTCGCAATGCGGAACACCTGACGCGCTCCGGCACGAGTCGCCACGACGTAGTAAACGCCGGGATTCAAGCGCGAAAGATTGAGCGTGGAGGATTTCATCACGAGCGTTCCGTCAAGCGAGAATACTTTGTACGTAGTCGGACCGGAAACGACAGAGCGCATGGCGGGGAGTGCAGCAGCAGAATCGCCCGTTGCAGGAGGAGCCGTCACCGTAGAATCGCCCGTTGCTGGCGGCGTTGTCGTCGGCGGAGTCGTCGTAGAATCACCCGTCGCAGGAGGCGTTGTCGTGGGCGGAGTCGTCGTGGAATCACCTGTTGCAGGAGGCGTTGTCGTGGAATCACCTGTTGCCGGCGGAGTCGTCGTAGAGTCACCCGTTGCAGGAGGAGCCACCGTCGCGGCAGCAGCCTTGGCTTCGCGGGCCTTGTCCAGGAAGGCAACAGCCTTGCTCAAATTCTCGGACGAGTTCATCACGTTGCCGCCATGGGAGCCCCCCGAGACCTTGACAAATTCCGTTACCACATTGTGCTTCTTGAGGGAATCGTAGAGTTCCTGGCTCTGTTCGATGTTGACGATGTTATCGGACGTACCGTGGAACATAATTACCGGAGGATCGTCGTCGCTTGCGTAGTAAGGCGAACTGGCGACCATCCACTTGTCCTTGTTGCCTTCGCGTTCCACGCCGATAAAGGCACCTTCCATTGTTCCAGAGCCGCCCATACTGATGGGATTCATCGTGTAGATGTCGGTCGGAGGAGACCAGAGCACTGCACCGTCAACGCAGCTGCTAAGCGAAGTGAACTCGCCGAGGTCACCGACCAGGTCAACCGTCACCGAGCCGGACTTACCTTCCTTCAGGCCGCAGGTCGTCGCAGTAAGGCTAGAAAGGTGACCGCCCGAAGAGAACCCGGACACGGCCACAAAATTCGTGTCAAACTTGTACTTGGCCGCATTGCCGCGGACGAAGCGCACCACGGCCTTGATGTCGTGCAGTTGCGCCGGATACTTGGCATCGCTTGCCGAACGATGGTTCGGAGTCACCACAGCGTAGCCCGCCTTGGCATAAGCCGCACAGATGGTGCTCAAGTCCGCGGAGCCTTTCATGTTATTGCTGCTCCAAGCACTGCCGTATGTGTGGATGACCACCGGATACGATTCCTTAGCCTGCTTGGGAATATAAATGTCCAGCGTATGATAGGTTTTTCCGTCACCCACGTAGTTCACGTCGGCAGTCTTGTCGGCATCTGGAACACTGCCGCCACCCTGAGGGCCTCCGAAACCGCCAAATTGGGCGAATGCGGAAACCTGGAAAAATAAGGATAGAGCCACCGCCCCGATAATTTTCTTTTTCATTTTTGTCTCAACCCATTTTTTTATTTAAAAACTGGCCAGAAACACGTGTTTCTACAGAGAAACCAGTTTTTCCCTATAATAAATTAATGCAAGACCCCTTTTTTATCTCAAATAAAGCCCATTTATTGTTGTAACACAACACAACAAAGGCGATATAACGGCAAATTTCGCATTTTTGGCAACAACATATAAAAAAATGTTTACAAGCGTTTTTTCCATCCAACATTTCTAACCATACATAAAAAAATTATATTCCGCTTATCATAAAAAGAGGTTTTCTCCATGAAAAAAATAATCCTATTCGGACTTTTCTCCCTAATTGCCATGCTCGCCACCGGATGTACGGCATCGTACCAAAATGGGTTCATGCAAAATACAAGCCATCAATACGTTCCTTCAAGAATCCTCTTGATTACCCCGGCAAACGGCACCTTCGAAGGCACCGAATACCCGACTTCCGGTAACGACGTCATCACAATCCTCTCCAAGGAACTGAGCAGGTACACCCAAACCACTTCGGTTATCCCGACCCCTGTCCCGGTACAGAATCTCGATGACAACACCCTGCAACAATTCGACTACATCATTGCTCCGCAGATCTTACACTGGGAAGACCGCTTCACGGGATGGTCGTTTAAGCCGGACCGCATCGAAATTCGATTCGACATATACGATAACCAGCGCCAACTCATCGATTCTTACTGGGTCAAGGCCCGCAGCGCATACATCGTTTGGTTTAGCAAGCAGCCCAAATCCCTGTTGCCAGTTCCAATCAGGACCATGCTGAAGAAAATGTTCAGCAATGCAAAAAAATAGCTTTGCTAAAATAATTGAAATCTAGAGGAAAAAATGGTACGCGGCGCACCTGTTCTACATACAGTTATTGCACTTGTCGCGACCTTTTTTCTTTTGGGCACCCCATTCGCCCACTCGGCGACCGAACAAATTACCGTAGATCTTATTGAAGATCCTCACTTCGGCTTCCTAAATATCCGTCCCGACTCCCTCCAGGTTCCTATACACGAAAAACTTTCAAAAGACACTTCATTTGTTTTTTGGGGAACCCTGAATCAAGTCGACACACTGGCCCGTGCTTACCCGGCAGAGAAAGACATCTGGTTTCACGAGTCCTTTCAAGAAGACCAACGCGACGCTTTCACCGCGTGGTACAACAATCAACAACAACTAAGAGAGCGCCAGCTCGATTCCGTTCCTTCCGACTTGAAGGAAAACTTCCTCGAAGAAGACAAGACATCTTCGTACCTAGCAATTAAGGCCAGTTTTTCAATCCAAAAAATATACAATCGAGATTCGCGCCAATGGGAAGACGCTCCACAAGACAAGAAACACATCTCCGGATACTTTTCCATCACCAACGCGCCTTCAATCCAAACTACTCCACCAAAACTCATAAAGAATTTCTTTTCATTCGAGAACAACAATAGGTTTCTCTCCTATACGCCAAGGATATTCTTCGAGGACGGGTTCTCCACAGCAATAACCGAGAACCAGCTGGATTCCCTTGATTTGCAGAACCACATTTTCTTGCCCTATGAACACTCCATAGAAATCAACAAGAACATGACCCGAGTTTTCAAGGCAAGGATCGGCAAGGCGTTGGCAAGGGGCGACAAGGATGCCATAAAGAAAAGCATGGCCGACCTAGATTCGTTCACGACACCACCGGCCTGGAAATATTATACAAACCCCGTGACCGGGCTCAGATGCGAAACAAAACGCCTACTGAGCATCTACCTGGAAACATTTGAATACGAAAGAGATTGCTATGGCAACAAGATAAACAGCGAGCCGGAAGAGCGCGCCTTATACGTGATGTTGGAAGATTCCGTGAAAGCCATCTGGCAATCCGGCAGATACAAGGCGGCAATCGAAAAACTACCTCCCGACGACAGGGCCTTCTGGCAGATTGTTATAGAGGCGCGCCATTTGACCGACCAGGACACAATCAATGCGCTAATAGAAGAAAACATCAACCGCATCGAGAATCCTGATCAACAAAAAGAAGTCAAAAAGCGATTCTATCACAAGACATACATCACAAGAATCGTCGTCGACGCAGGCATAGGCTATGGATACTACAAGCCAATCGGCAAGACCCGCGACCTTTTCCCATCCGATCATGTCATTGACTTTTCAGCAGATGTTTTTGGCAGAAGAATCGGCATTTCCACACATATCCACTACATCGAAAGCAAAAAAATTACAGATTCAACCTATTACCACACCCTTTTCCTGGACATTCCCCTCGGATTAAGGACATTTATCCTACCCCATCTTGAAAACAAGGTTTTCGCAGGCCCTGCATTAACATTAACCGACCTCAAGAATAAAAACCTAAAGGAAAACAATACCGTAAAAGAGGAGATTACCTGTGGCATCAGCGTTTTAACCGCATTTGATTTTTTCTTCACCGCCCCCAACATGCAGCACAATCACAACTATCCAAACGCACAAATAAAAGGGCGGCTTGGTTTACGATTGCTGGCCGGATACACGCTCTACAAGCCCCATATGATAGATGCGGACGGCGGTGTAATCCATTTCTCGCTGATTCCCATTTATCAAGGATATGGTATCAATACCATAAAGTAGGGTAACAAGATGGTCTTACGCACAATACGCACAGCCCTGATTGCCCTTGCCTTGGCAGCACTCCAGACATTTGCCTCTGAATATACCTGGAACAACTCTTTCAACGACGAACTCAATACGGCGATAAAAATACCCTATTTCTACGAGGTTATCGCAAAACACCTTCTCGATGGAGACATTAAATTTGTTGCAAATCCAGATTCTGTCGGCTTCTATCTGAGAAGGTCCCATATCGCAAACACACACGATTACGCAACGGAGAACGATTCCCTACCCACATCGCCGGAGTTGCAAAAGGTCTACACCTATTTAAATAGCGAAGCCTGGGACAACGACTTGAACAAACTCACCCCTGAAGAAGCCGCTTTCGTGCGCATCGTCGTCTATACCTGTTTCTTCGATAGGGGTTTCAATAATTATTCTCGAAAGATACACCGCAGGCAGATCGTCGACAAGAAAAAGCATGAGCAAGCAAACAAATTGCTCGGAACGGACCTCAGGCTCCATCGCCTCCGCAGGGATTACCTTTACTTCCTTTTAGGATTCGGTGCCGACGCGTTCTCAAATGGAGCCGATGAAAAGGTAGGGCCTGGACCAACGATCGGTTTTGGAATCGGATACTGCATCAGCATGCTCTGCGCAGAAGCCCGAATTTCAATGATTCTCACGAACCCATACAAGGAGAACGTCGTCCAATCAGGCATACTCTACCCCAAAGAAGACATCAACGTCACCCCCGTCGAATTGCTATTCAAAGGGAAACTATTCTCATCCTTTGACTACGATTTTGCCGTTTTTGGGGGATTGAGAATGCTGGCATTTGAATTCGACTCCGACCTAGGCGAGGAATACGAGGAAAAATACGGGAAAGACATGGCCAACGGCTACTCCTACGGCGCTACCACGGGAATCATGGGAACAAAGCATTTCGCCGAGGAACTTATGGATATCAGCTTCCGGATCGGTGTTGCGAGCGTCAAGGAGACCTCACTCGACATTCACGGTCTCAACTGGTACGCGACAATCGATTTTTCCCTTAATTACGAACCATAGGGATTTCCCACCTCCTTTTCCCAGCAGCCGGCCTCCAGCGCATTTCTACTTTTACTATCTTTTGCCCCGTATTTTATTGTACAGTAAAACAAGGGATTTATCCCACAGGAAAACACTATGAAAAAGATCAAGTTCCAGGATACCTCGTTCCGCGATGGTTTCCAGTCTATTTTCGGTGCCCGTGTCTTCGCGAAGGACTTCATGCCCGCCGTCGAAGCTGCCTGCAAGGCCGGCATCACCCACTTTGAAGCTGGTGGTGGCGCCCGTTTCCAGGCCCTGTACCAGAACTGCGGCGAAGACGCCTTCGACATGATGGACGAATTCCGTCGCGTTGTAGGCCCGAACATCCGCCTGCAGACCCTCGCCCGCGGTATTAACGTGGTGGCCCTCGCTCCGCAGCCGCGCGACATGATCAAGCTCCATGCCGACATGTTCAAGAAGCACGGCATGACTCGTATCCGTAACTTCGACGCCCTCAACGACGTGAACAACCTGATCTACTCCGGCAAGTGCATCACCGATGCCGGTCTGGAACACGAAGTCGTGGTGACCATGATGGAACTGCCTCCGGGATGCGACCTCAACGCCGCCCACAACCCGGAATTCTACGAACGCATCCTCCGCAACATTTTGGACGCCGGTGTTCCGTTCGCCTCTGTGTGCTTCAAGGACGCTTCCGGCACCACGAACCCGAACAAGGTGTACGAAACCTTCAAGCGCGCCCGCAAGCTCCTCGGCGACGATGTGGAACTCCGCATCCACAGCCATGACACCTGCGGTACCGGTGTGGCCCAGTACAAGGCCGCTATCGAAGGTGGCGCCGATGGCGTCGACCTCGGCCGCAAGCCGCTTTCCGGCGGTACGGCTCAGCCCGACCTGTTCTCCATGTTCCACGCCCTCAAGGGTACGGAATACAAGCTCGCCCTCGGTGAAGACAGCATCGTCGACGATCACATTCCGGAACTCATGGAAGCCAACAACGTCGCTGTTGAATGCCTCAAGGACTACAACTTCCCGCCTGAAGCACGTCAGATTACGACCGACGTGATCTTCAGCCCCATGCCGGGTGGCGCTCTTACCGCCAACACCCTCATGATGCGCGAAACCAAGACCTTCCACCTGTTCCCGAAGGTTATCGAGAACATGAGCGAATGCGTGCGCCGCGGTGGCTTTGCCTCTTCCGTGACGCCGGTTTCCCAGTTCTACTTCCAGCAGGCCTACATGAACACCCTGAACCAGGCCGCGGGCCGCGGTACGTGGTTCAAGATGACGGAAGGCTACGGCAAGATGCTCCTCGGCTACCAGGGCAAGACCCCGTGCGAACCGGATCCGGAGCTCGTGAAGATTGCCGCCGACCAGTTCAATATGAAGCCGTTCAAGGAAGCCTATCCGGGCATCCAGTGCGCCGAAGAAATCCTTCCGCCGGGCATCCCGGCTGCCAAGAAGCTCCTCGAAGAAAATGGCCTGCCGGTTACCGACGAGACCATCTTCATCACGGGCTGCCTCCAGACGAAGGCTGGCAACAAGGGTATCGAGTTCCTCAAGGGCAACCGCCACATTGGCGTGCCGAAGAAGGACCCGAACGCCGCTCCGGCCGTGGACACCAAGAACATGAAGGCCGGTGCCGCAAGCACCTACCGCATTGCCCTTGGCAACCAGAGCTGGGACGTGCAGGTTCAGACGCTCAGCAAGTAAGCGCAAACCAAATCGTTTATGCGAAAAAACTCCGATATTTTATATCGGAGTTTTTTTGTACCCTTGGCGGGTAGAGAAATTCTCGTTGAAGCGATTTTACTTTTCGCCTTTGAGCAATTCTTCGAAGAACACGATTGTCTTTTCGAGCCCCTGGCGCAGCGGGATTGTCGGTTCCCAGCCGAGGGCCGACTTGGCGAGGTCGATATTCGGGCGGCGCATCTTGGGATCGTCACCGGGGAGCGGCTTGTACACAATCTTGCTCTTGGAACCCGTCAGGTCAAGGACTTCTTTCGCGAGTTCGAGCATCGTGAATTCGCCAGGGTTACCGATATTCACCGGGCCGATTATCTTGTCCTGATCCATCATGCGCACGAAACCTTCGATAAGGTCGTCCACGTAGCAGAAACTGCGCGTCTGGCTACCGTCACCATAAATCGTGAGGTCTTCGCCTTTGAGCGCCTGCACAATGAAGTTGCTCACTACGCGGCCGTCGTTCATGAGCATACGCGGGCCGTAGGTATTGAAAATACGCACGATGCGGATATCGACATTATTTTGTCTATGATAATCCATGAAAAGCGTCTCGGCAACGCGCTTGCCTTCGTCGTAGCAGCTGCGGATGCCGATGGGGTTCACGTTTCCCCAGTAGTCTTCGGTTTGCGGGTGTACTGCCGGGTCACCGTAAACTTCGCTTGTACTGGCTTGCAAAATTCGGGCCTTCACGCGTTTGGCCATGCCGAGCATGTTGATAGCGCCCATCACGCTTGTCTTGATTGTCTTTACCGGGTTGAACTGGTAATGGATGGGGCTCGCGGGGCATGCGAGGTTGAAAATGCGGTCCACTTCCAAGAGGATGGGTTCCGTAACGTCGTGGCGGATGAGCTCGAAGCAGCGGTTATCGCGCAGGTGGGCGACATTCGCCATACGGCCCGTAAAGTAGTTGTCAAGGCAAATCACCTCGTGCCCGTCGTTCAGCAGACGTTCGCACAAGTGACTCCCCAGGAATCCTGCACCACCAGTAACTAAGCAACGCATAAGCACTCCTTGCAGTAGGAAGTAGGAAGTAGACAGTAGACAGTGGTAAAACTAGTCATCGGAATCACGCTCTAATTCAGCGGCGCCGTTGCCGCGGAGCGCCACGAGCCGGACACCATTCAATGTCAAATAAGGGTCGTATGTGTCGATGACCTTGCTGTGGCCCATGACCATGCGGCCCCAACCACCCGTCGCAAACACGGGGACCTTCTTCCGGCCCATCTCGGCCTTAATCTTTTCGACTAACGTTTCGAGCTCCGCCATGAATCCGTACAAAAGGCCCGCACGGATAGCATCATCCGTATTGTTCGCAATCACGTGGTCCGGCCACTCGATGCTCACAGGCATCAAGCGCGCGGCCTTCTCGGTCAACACGTCCAAACTGGCACTGATTCCGGGGATGATGATACCGCCCGCAAATCCGCCGTCCTTCATCACATCGAAAGTCGTCGCCGTGCCCATGTCCACAACAATGGCATCCTTGTAGCCGCGGTCGCGCAGCGCAATCACGTTGCAAAGGCGGTCGGAGCCGAGGGTCGCCGGATTCGGGTAAGCAATCGGGCAATCCAGGCAGTTCTTGGAACTCACCACCTGTACCGGGCGCTTGAGGAGCGTCTGCAAAGCCTTGATCCATGGGCGTTCAAGTACCGGCACCACCGTCGAAAGGCCCACATGTGTAATCACCGAGGGTTTGATTTCGGAGAAACGGATGAGGCCGCCAATGCGGTTCATCACTTCGTCGCTTGTGGTTTCTTTGCGGGTGGTAAGCCTCCAATGGTCCACCACCTTGTCGCCCTTGAAAATACCCAAAACGGTGTGGGAGTTGCCCACATCTACTACAAAAGAAAACTTTTCTGAATTTTTTGAACTTTTCTTCATCTGCAAATCACTATTTGCTAAAAAAATAGCAATTTAGGGGCATCCACGATTGCTATATATGCAACCATGGCTAATTTAGGCTATACATTCCTGCTCATCCTGACAGCCGCAATCTGGGGTTCGGGCTTTGTCGCCCAAATCGAAGGGAACGCCTTTGGGCCATTTGCATTCTCGTGCATCCGTTGCTTTATCGCCGCAGGTTTCCTAGCCCTAATCTTCAAGATTCTCGATGCGTTCGGCAAGAGCCCCCGTAGGCCGCGCAACCGCAAAGAAACGCTACTCCACTGGAAGGCTGGATTCTTTTGCGGGCTTGCACTCTGCACCGCAATGAACTTGCAACAACTCGGAATGTACCTCGGCACCCCTGCCGGAAAATCTGGGTTCCTCACCGCCTGCTACATCGTGCTTGTACCGGTCGCTAGTTTATTCTTAGGCAAGCGCACCTCATTGAAAACTTGGATTTGCATTGCCATTACGACAGCGGGGCTTTACCTGCTCTGCGTCAAGGACGGTTTCTCCATCGAACTTTCAGACAGCGTTTCGCTCCTATGCGCACTGGCCTTTTCATTCCACATCCTCGTCATCGACAAGTTCGTCAACCACGTGGACCCAATTCGCGTCTCGGCAATCCAGTTCTTGACTATCGGCGTTTTGACCGCGCCCCTGATGATTGTATTCGACCTGAGATTCCCGGCAATGGACTTTGGCACTGTCATTGCCGCATTTGGCAACCCGTATGCAATAGCAGGCCTTGCGTTTGCCGCCCTATGTTCCAGCGGTATTGCCTACACGTTGCAAATTGTCGCTCAAGATAAAATCAATCCCACCATCGCCTCACTCACGATGAGTTTGGAATCGGTATTCGCCGTCCTTGCGGGTTGGGCCATTCTAGGGGAACAGCTTTCAGCCTGCGAGATTTGCGGTTGTGCAATTATGATGGTCGCCATCGTGATGGCGCAAATTAAGATTTCGCCTGCTTCTTCTTGATAAGCAAAGCTCCACCGACAATCAGTGCAAGGCCAAGCACAAACGAAAGAAGTGCGCTCCTCGTGAATCCCGCCACGATATAGCAGACAAAGCTCACTCCCGCAACAGAAAGAGCATAGGGCAACTGCGTATTCACGTGGTTCACATGGTTACAGTCCGCACCGGCACTCGCCATAATCGTCGTATCGGAAATCGGGGATATATGGTCGCCACAAACGGCACCCGCCATGCACGCCGAAATAGAAATAATCATCAAATCCGGATCGATGTTCGAGAACGCCGCCACCACAATCGGGATCAAGATGCCGAACGTCCCCCACGAGGTTCCCGTCGAGAAGGCCAGCCCCACACCGACTAAGAAGATTATCGCCGGCATCAAGTTCATAAAGCCCACAGCGCTCCCCGAAATGAGACTTGCCACAAAGACCTTCGCGCCAAGCGTATCGGTAACGCCCTTCAAACTCCAGGCCAGCACAAGAATCAGTATCGCCGGGACCATCGCCTTGAAACCTTCAGGCAAACATTCCAGGCACTTGCGCAACTTCAAGACACGGCGCCCCATATACCAAATCACCGTCACAGCAAGCGTACAGAAACTACCAATGACAAGCCCCACCGAAGCATCGCTTGCACCAAAGGCATCGACAAAGCCCTTGTGTGCCTCGCCACTCGAGAAGAATCCGCCCGTATAAACTAAACCCGCCACGCAGAACACAATCAAGGAAACAATCGGGAAAACAAGATCGGCGACAGTCCCTCGGGAATCTTCACGCTTCAAAGACTGAGTCTGCGCATCCAGTTTTTCGGCCGCAGTCTCGTATTTTTTCATCGGGCCAAAATCCACCTTCAAAAGAATAATCGTAAAGAGAGCCACGATAGTCAGCAAGGCGTAAAAATTAAAAGGAATCGATTTCACAAATAGGCCCAGGCCATCTTCCCCTTCGACAAAGCCGGTCACTGCCGCCGCCCACGAACTAATCGGCGCAATAATGCATATCGGAGCTGCAGTAGCATCAATCAGGTACGCCAGTTTTTCGCGACTCAACTTGAATTTCCCCGTAACAGGGCGCATCACAGAGCCCACCGTGAGACAGTTGAAATAATCATCAACAAAAATCAAGATGCCCAAGATGACGGTCGCCAGTTGCACACCCACTTTGGACTTGATACGACGCCCCGCCCATTCACCGAAAGCCGCCGCCCCGCCGGACTTGTTCATCAAGGCGACCATCGTCCCCAAGAACACAAGGAAAAACAAGATGCCCACATTCCACGGGTCCGACACCTGCTTGACCATGCCATCCTTGAACACGGCATCCAAGAAATGCGGGAAATTACCCTCGCTAATGAGCAGTGCGCCCATCAATATGCCCACAAAAAGGGACGAGTAAGCCTCCTTGGTAATGAGGGCAAGGACAATGGCCACAATCGAGGGCACCAAGGCCCAGAACGTTCCATGAAAATAGGATACAACTTCAGCAGCTTGTTGTTCCATAAAAAATACTCCTTGGGGTTTCCAAGGAATATAAAAAAACAAATCTTTTGTGGTTTTACCTTACTAGATTCGCATCGAAATATCGAGTGCTTTCACGCTATGCGTAAGCGCACCGACAGAGATGTAGTCAAGGCCGAGCGTCGCGATTTCCTTCGCACGTTCAAGCGTCATGTTGCCGGAACCTTCCACCAGGCACTTGTCGCCGCTTTCCTTGATAATCTTGAGAGCCTCGGCCATCATCTCGTTGCTCATGTTGTCGAGCATGATGACGTCCACGCCCTTGTTCAAAAGTGCGCGCAACTGGTCGAAGTTTTCGACTTCCATTTCGACCATCAGGTTCTGCGTGTTGTTCTTCTTCACCACTTCGAGCGCCTGGAGCACACCACCCGCAGCAGCGATGTGGTTATCCTTCACGAGCACCATGTCGAAAAGGCCCATGCGATGGTTGGAACCGCCACCCACCCGCACCGCATACTTCTGCAGCGTACGGAAACCGGGAACCGTCTTGCGCGTATCGAGCACCTTCGTCTTGCCACCCTTCAAAGCTTCCTGGAAGGTATGTGCAACCGTTGCCACGCCGGAGAGTTGCTGGATGAAGTTCAAGAGAGTGCGTTCACCCGTCAAAAGTTCGTGCGTCGTGCCGTCCATTTCGGCAATCAGGTCACCCTTCTTCACCACGTCACCGTCTTTCTTGTGGAGTGTCACCTTCACATTCGCCTTGAGTTCCTGGAACACGAGTTCAATCACCGGGAGGCCGGCAAGCACACCGTCTTCCTTGGCAATCAGGCGGGCATGCTGCTTTTGGTCGGCAGGGATGGTCCACTCGCTCGTGACATCACCCGTGCGAACATCTTCCGCCAAGGCAAGGCGGATCATAGTCAAAGCATCTTCGGTAGGGAATTTGGGAGTTGAGTTATCGCCGTACATGGTTAGTGATTGGTGGTTGGTGGTTGGTGGTTAGTGGTTAGTGGTTAGTAGGAAGTTGGAAGTTGGATGTAGGAAGTTGGAAGTTACTGTCTACTGCCTACTGTCTACTGCCTACTGTTTTCTGTTACTGCGCTCCTTTTCCGGTCAGCACCACATATACGGTTCGAACCAGAATCTGGAAATCAAGCAGCAGGCTCATATTCTCGTAGTAATACATGTCGTACTGCAACTTGATTTGCACATCCTCGATGCTCGTATCGTAATGGTGACGCACCTGAGCCCAGCCCGTGAGGCCCGGCTTCATCTTGAGGCGGCTGATGTAGAACGGAATCTTTTCGCGGAGCTTGCCAATGAACACGGCACGTTCGGGGCGCGGGCCGACCATGCTCATGTCGCCCTTGAGCACACAGAAAATCTGCGGGAGCTCGTCGATGCGGGTTTTACGCAATAACTTGCCCACCTTCGTGATGCGCGGGTCGTCTTTGGTGGCCCACTGCGCACCAAACTTTTCGGCATCGGTACGCATGGTGCGGAATTTATAAACCGTAAAGGGCTTGCCGTACAAGCCGATACGTTCCTGCGAATAGAACACTGGGCCACGGTCCTCGAGCTTGATGGCGATGGCCGCCAAAATGCAAACCGGCAGCGAGCACAATCCCAAAAATGCACCAAATAAAATATCGATAATGCGCTTGACCTGCACTTGCCAAGGCGGCATCGTAAAGGCAAACAGTTCCTGCAATTCAAAGCCATAAACAAGATTCGCCTTGAACTGGCCATTCACCACACCATAAAGTTCCGGGACAATGTAAATATGGAGAGGCAGTTCACAAATCCACACGAGCACGCGCATGATTTCTTGCGGAGAGGCACTATCGTGAGCGATGATGATGCCACTGACCTTGTACTTTTTGACTAAAGCCGGCAAATCCGAATACTTGCCCAATACAGGATAACCCGCAAATTCGTGGTCCATCACTTGGAAGCGTTCATCGACAAAACCAATGACCCGCTGGCCACGCGCCGGAGTCTTGGCAAGAGACTGTGCAATCTTTTGCCCCGCTTCCGTCGCGCCAAGAACCAGAATGTTATTCGCACCATAACCTAGGCGCAAAAAACCGCGCAGGCACCAGTAGATAACCATGCGGAATCCGGCAACCAACGTAAGGGCAAGGCCGCCATAAATAAATATCCACGGGAATCGCGAACCGTAAAGATAGCCCTCGCTCAATGGAGAATTGGCAAAGACCTTCCCGACAAATTCCGCACCAAACAGCCCGACAATGACAAGCACAATACCCAGAGCGACGGCGCGAAGCACCCTCAGAATCTGGTGGGTACGGGACATCAAAAGCCAGGAACGGTACAAGCCCGCACAAGTAAAGAGCAGGAGCCAGCCCAAGTTGAGGACAAGGCCCATGAACCAATATTCAGCAAACGTCTTGCTCGGATCAAACTTATCCGCAATCCAACCACTATGAAACTGCACCCAAAAGGCCAAGGCGAAACAAATCGACAAGGCTGCAAAGTCCGAAAGGACTAAGAGGATTCGTTCCAATGTGGTCGCGCGGATCATTCAAAACCCTTAGCAAGCAACTAGGCGAGGAAACGGATAACCTGGCTCTTCTCGACGATTTCGGGCAGGGCATCAATGGCGTCCACCGCCTTCGAGGCCTTGCAGTCCTGTGTCTTTTCGGTGATGACCACGATGGAAACCTTACCCGGGTCGTTCACGTTCTTCTGGATAATCGTCTCGATGGAGATGTTGTTCTCGGCCAAGACACTCGTAATCTTCGCAAGCACACCACAAGCGTCACGAGAGGTGAAGCGCAGATAGTAGCGGGCCGAAGTTTCCGAAATCGGAACAAGCGTCGCAGAATTGTCGACGTTGAACCAGCCCATCGGGAGCGCCTTGCGGCTACCACTGTCAGTAGAACGGGCCAAGGAAACAAGGTCGGCGACCACGGCAGAGGCGGTCGGGAGGCGGCCAGCACCGGCACCGGTCTGGACCGTTTCGCCCAAGTTGTCGCACTTGAGGTAAACCGCATTGATTACGCCGTTCACGTTCGAAAGCAAGTTCTCGTTCGAGACAAAGCACGGATGGACGCGGGCATCCACGCGGTCGCCGTCGCGGTGGTAAATGCCGAGGAGCTTCACGCAGCAGCCAAGTTCCTTCGCAAAGGCGATATCCTGGGCGGTAATCTTCGAAATGCCGGTCACGTGAATCTTCTCGAAGTCCACACGCTTGCCGCTGCAGAGACTTGCGAGCAAAGCCGTCTTGTGTGCGGAGTCGATACCTTCGATATCGAACGTCGGGTCGGCTTCGGCAAAACCGAGCTTCTGGGCATCCTTCAGGACCACATCGAAATCGAGGCCTTCGTCGGCCATGCGGCTGAGGATATAGTTACAAGTACCATTGATGATGCAGCTCAGGTGTTCGACCGTCGAGCCGAGCAAGCCTTCCTGGAGGCTACGGATGATAGGAATGCCACCACCCACAGCGGCTTCGAACAGCACATGCAGGCCCTTTTCGGCAGCAAGCGGGAAAATTTCGTGACCGTACTTGGCAAGGAGAGCCTTGTTCGCAGTCACCACATGCTTACCCGAATTGAGGGCGGCCAAAATCCACTTGCGCGGCATGTTGTAGCCACCGGCCAGTTCAACGAGCACGTCGATGTCGTCACCGGCAATCATCTCGTCGGCATTAGTCGAAACCTTGTAGCCCTTTGCCTTGTACGGGGCGACTTCCTCTTCGGACTTTGCGCAAATGCAAGCAAGTTCCAGTTCGACACCCAGCTTTTCCTTATATTCGGCAATTTTCTGTTCAAGAATCTGAATAACACCGCCACCGACGGTTCCAGTACCAATGAGTCCAATACGCAACATATCGCGTCTCCATTTTTAAATTTTTTCGGGAGAAAAGATAGAAATTAGTCGTTAGTGGTCGGTGGTTGGTGGTTTGTAATAACGACAAAAAAAGCAACTATCCTGTTTGCTGACCACTGCATATCAACCACTTTTTCTACATTTCCCGCTATGGAACAGGAATCCGTCAATCTAGATATCGGCTCTATCCTCGACGAGCAGAAACTCAAGAACATTGTCTACCCGGCAAGGCTCTTCCGTGCACGCCTAAACGAGGAGTTCCAGCGTTCCAACCGTACCCGCAAGCCGTTTCTCTTCATCAAGATTTACGCGCACCAGTTCGACATTCTCGGTTGGTCCAGGCCTAACGAAATCATCACGAAGACCTGGAAAATCAGCGTGCTGACCATGTTCTCGCACCTTCGGTTCATCGACGTTCTCGGATACCTTCCCGACAGCAACGGGCTCGGTATCATCATGTTGAATTCAGACCTGACAAAGCTCGAGAACATCCGCAAAGACATGCTCCACAGGCTCAACGACGCAGGCCTTATCCAAGCATTGCGTCACAGCCCGAAAAAACCGATATTCAAGGCTTACCTCTACTCAGGTCTCCAAGAAAAGGAGAACCAAGAGATGAGCATCCGCATGGACGAATTCAACAGCATGGGCGGCAGTTTCTTCTCGTTGACTCGCCTTACCTTGTCGGAAATCTGGCAGCATCCGAACAAAATTCGCTACAGGCATTTCATCAAGCGTACATTTGATTTGGTCGGCGCATCCTGCGGCATTATCCTGCTTTCCCCGCTGCTCCTGTTCTGCGCATTGGCGGTCAAAATCAGCGACCCGAAAGGCCCTGTCATATTCAAGCAGACCCGAGTCGGCAAGAACGGCAAAGAATTTACGATGTACAAATTCCGCAGCATGTATATCGATGCCGAAGAGCGTAAAAAAGAGCTCATGGCCCTGAACGAAACTGGCGGCAAGACATTCAAGATGAAGAACGACCCGCGCATCTACCCGTTCGGGAAAATCTTGCGCAAGTTCAGCCTCGACGAACTGCCGCAGTTGTTCAACATCATCCAAGGTTCGATGTCTATAGTAGGGCCGCGCCCGCCGCTGCCCTCCGAGGTAGAAGAATACGAGCCGTGGCACCAGGTCAGGTTGTCTGTAACCCCAGGCCTTACTTGCATCTGGCAGGTGAGCGGTCGCAGCAACATTCCGTTCGAAGGGCAAATGCGCCTCGACAACAACTATATCCGTCGCGACGGCAAAATTGCCGAAGACATCAAGTTAATCCTAAAGACCTTCAAGGTTGTATTCAAAGGCGACGGAGCCTATTAATAGTCTTTATAGATAACGTCGTGCAAGACCAAGCCCTGCGGGGGAGCCCAAGTGCGTTCCCCTTTGAAGTTTTTCTCGAATATGGTCTTGACCGTCCCTTCGGGGTACCGGCCTCGCCCCACATCGAACAACGTTCCTACCATCGCACGGACCTGCCGGTGCAAGAACCGGTTCCCCTTGATATGGAAAACAGCGCTCCATTCGTTCAGCCGTTCCAGTCGGAATTCGCTTAACGTGCAAAGCGTAGACTTTCCGTCGTTGCGTGGAATGCAGAAGTCGATAAAGTCGTGCTCCCCCAAGAATGCGGCAGCCTCGCGTTCCATTGCATCCAAATTCAAATGCAGTGAACCGCATTCCCAGCCGAATTCGCGCATCAGCGCAACAGGGCGCGTAAAAATCGTGTACTGGTAATAGCGCATCACGGCATCGTAACGCGCATTGAAATCGTCTGCGCAGCGTTCCAGGTCGCGGATGCGGATAAGCCGCTTTGTCAGGCCGTTTATAGAACGGACCGTCTTCTGCGGGTCCAATTCCCCGTCGTAGTCGAAATGGCAACACTGGCCGCGCGCATGCACGCCCGTATCGGTACGGCCCGAACCTACAATGCGGACTGGCGACCGAAGCGCGATAGAAAACGCTTCTTCAAGCGACGACTGCACTGTGACAAATTTGGTCTTGCCCGCCTCGTTCTGCTCCTGCCAGCCGTAAAACGCGCTGCCAAGGTACTCGCAACGGAAGCGGTAACGCATCAGTTCCCCGTTTCCTGGGATTCCTTGATAACCGTCTCGACGTGTTCCTGCGGGATTCTCAACTGCGAAGCGATTGCCGATGCAGGGAAACCACGGCGAGTCATCTGCAAAATCTTGGCCTTCTCGGTAAATTCGCGGTCAAAACGACTCGTAGAGAGCGGCGTACGCGGAGCAGGCGTACCCTGCGGGCCACCTGTAATATTGTGGCTCTGCGCACGAATCTTCATGGTCTGTTCCCTAGTCATGCCACGCGGTGAGCGCAGCACATCGGAAAGTGACTGCATCGCCGACGTAATACGTTCCTTCGCCGTCGGGCGGAGATGCGGCCTTTCGAGGTCACTCGTCAAAATCTTGTTCTCGGGGATACCGTTCTCGTCTTCGAAGGCGACCTTCGAGACAGGCGCCGGTTCGAGGTCCGGTTCAGCCACTGCCGGTTCGGACGGAGCGGATTCGCCCGGTACACCGGGGAGCTTCACTTCTGCGACGCGCTTCTGCCTTTCCGCAAACTCGGTAGCGTCGTCTATAATCGAACGCCTCTGGGGGCGCGGGCGCGGCGGGACAAGCGTCGGGTCGTTCTCGAACCCATTCTTGGGTTCCTTGAAACGGTGCCGGCCCGTAATGGCCGCTAATTTCTGTGTAAGTTCCTTCTTGCCATGCCCAAGGACAAAGACTAGGACAAAGAAAATAATCCCTACGGCAGCGACACCGCCCACAATCCAAATCCATGCGCTGTTGGACAGCCCACTCTCTTCTTCGGTGCTTTCCGGCGCAGACGGCGTCTGCATTTCGGAGAGGGCGTTCCAGCTCACCTCAAGTTCTTCACGAATCTTTATCTGCAAGTCGGGCCTCTGCGACGACTCCCAAAGCGCCATCTCCAGGGAATCAATCCTGGCTCGGGCGACCAAATAGGCTTCGGCATCAAAGTTGGCCACCCCCATAGAGGTATCCAACTTCAAATAAATGATGATGACAAGCGCCAGGACAAAAAGCACGGCGGGAGCAGTAAACTTCTTCATGTTGAAAAATGTAGAAAAAATACAACGTTGTAGAGCCCAACAGGGGCAAAAGTAGGCTAAATCGTGAAAAAAAGCCATTTTGGGGCAATTGAGAAGCCCTCAACACCTTTTTTTGAAAACTTACAAAAAGATGCCCAACGTCTTTGGGGATACGTATATTAATGTACAAGAACTCTTTGTTCTCCTCCTAACCCCAAAAATCAAATACCCCGATTCTGTCGGGGTATTTTTCGTTAGTTTCTTTAACGTAAAAAACTGGCGCTATTAACCGCCCTGCATGCTTTCGTCAATCACGACCCTGTTCATGCCAGCGTTCACGGCGAAGTTCATGGCTTCCTCGACACGGGAAAGCAATGCTTCGGCGCTGTTTTCTGCACCGGGCAAAGCAACCGTCACGCCAATGCTGAGCGTCGTCGCCAAGATGGCGTCGCCATAGGCAATCTGCAACTGGGAAATCTCGTAGCGGATTTTCTCGGCGCGGGCACGGGTAATCTTGAAATCGGCACCGGGCATGATGATGCAAATGGCATCGCCATCGCAACGGCACGGGATATCCTCGTAGCGAATGAACCCCGGGATGCGCTGGCCGAGTTCCCACAGCATTTGTTCCACGGCATGGCGGCCACGAGTTTTCTGGATGCTGGAAACTGCGTCCGGATACATCATGATGACGCCAATCGGAGCCTTGCGGCGGCGTGCAGCCGCAATTTCGCGGCGCAGGGATTCTTCCATATAACGTTTGTTGAAAAGGCCGGTCAGGGAATCGCGGATGCTGTGCTGCTGGAACCGGATGCTCATGTTCTGGTTCGCCACGTACAGCCCGAACACGGCAGCAATGACGCTCACCTTCGACTTCCACAGGTCCACAGTTTCGCCTTCGGGCAATACATCCGTCTGGACAGAGAGGATACCGAAATGTTCCTCGAAGCCTTCGATCGGGGCGCAGAAGGAAACACCGTGCGGATGGTGGTGCAGGTGAGTGCAGCCACCCGAAAGCGACGGCTTGGCAAAGTCGGTCACGACAATTTCACCCTTGTTGAAGCTGGCACATTCTGCCGGCATGATGGTATCGTCGCTAATCGTGTAATCACCAAAAGAAAGAATCTTGTGGAGTTCCGTCTGGGTACCGCCATACATATAAAGTATTCCGCTAGATTTCGGGAAGAACTTAGGCAGCACGTTTCCAAACGAGGAGACCACCTCCGAGAACGGACGGTTCTTGAGAATATCTTTGCAGAACGGGCTCCAGGCTTCGAGCGGGAAAAGAACCGGCGGTTTTTTCGGGTTGAGCGCAGCAAGAGCGTCTTTGGCCGGAATAGCTCCTGGAGGCAAGTTCCTCTGGACCGGGGCTTCCGGGAATTTTTGAACAGGGGGCTTGGGAGGGAATTCCGGATTGCCGGGATTCACGACAGGCAAATACTGGGTACGCGGGCTCTGGGACTGTCTCAGGGAATTCAAAGCAGAAGAAAAATCAGCCTCGGCATTGGTAAGCTTCTTCTTGCAGATGCAGAAGAGCACGACGCCCAGCACGGAACCCCATGCACCGATGAATACGAATTTCAGGTCCATCGAAAGGACATTTACCGGGACAAAATAGGCAGCAAGCACACCGCCAATAAAGGCCACCAGCCAGAGGATGAAAATGACTACGCTCATGTCAATAAATTTACTTTTTCTAAAAAGAAAAATAGCGTTTACTTGCAAAATTTGAATAAAAAAAGGAAAAAAGCCCTCCTTTTTTATAAAAAAGCCCCTTTTTAGCTAAATTTACACCTATGACCCTCCTCGAAAAGATTGCCCTCGCCCTCCCCGCCGTGGAATCCCCTGCAAGGTACATGGGCGGCGAAGCGAACAGCGTGGTAAAAGACCATAGCCAGATGCTCGCCCGCATGGCGTTCGTCTTCCCGGACACCTACGAAATCGGCATGAGCAACAACGGCATCCGCATCCTGTACCACGTCATCAACCGCGAGCCCGACCTTTTGTGCGAAGTCTCGTTCGCACCGTGGGACGACATGGCCGCCGAGATGAGGAAGTACGACATTCCGCTGTACAGCTACGCGACCTATACGCCGGTACGCGATTTCGAGGTGATGGGCATGACGCTTCAAACGGAGCTCAACTTCACGAACGTCCCCTACGTACTGGAACTCGCACGCGTTCCAGTGTGGCAAAAAGACCGCCAGGAAAACGACCCGATCGTTGTCGCAGGTGGACCTGCGATGGCAAACCCAGAACCCGTCGTCGACTTTTTTGACGCATTCATGATTGGCGATGGCGAAAAAGTGATGATCGAGTTTCTGCGGTGCGTAGGCGAGGGCCGCAAAGCGGGCCTCAAACGCGCCGAAATCCTTACAAACTTGTCCAAAATCGACGGTGTGTATGTGCCGAGCCTCCGCCCGGTCGTCAAGAACAAATTCGGCGCGATTGTGCCGGCGGAACCCGCCGCCGGCGCCTACGCCACCACGAACGGGGTGCGCCGCCTGTTCATCCCCGTGATGGACCCGAAGGACTACCCTATCAAGAACCTGATTGCGAACATGCAACTTGTTCACAACCGCTTCAGCGTCGAGGTCATGCGCGGTTGCGCCCAAGGTTGCCGCTTCTGCCAAGCCGGCATCTGGTACAGGCCGTGCCGCGAACTGGATCCGGACGATGTTCTGGACATCGCCAAAGCGGGCATCCAGGCGACCGGCGAACGCGAACTCGGACTCCTCTCGCTTTCGACCGCCGACTACAAGCCGGTCGAAGCCCTCACCGACTCCATCATCGACGACCCGTTTTTCGACACCGTCGACGTGAGCCTCCCGAGCATCCGCGTAAACAGTTTCGGCCAGACCCTCGCTGGCAAGATTGCCGCCCTGAAGGGCGGCCGCAGCGCCACGTTTGCCCCCGAAACAGGCTCCGAGCGCATCCGCAAGATGATCAACAAGACCATCAGCGACCAAGACATGTACGACGCCGCCGAACACGCGTTCTCCAGCGGTTTCAACAAAATTAAGCTATATACGATGATTGGCTTCCCGACCGAGAACGAAGCCGACATGCAAGCCTTCTGCGACCTCATTTTCAACCTCGTGAAAATCGGGCGCAAGTACAACCGCGGCATCCAGATTGCCGTTTCCATCGGCATCCTCATCCCCAAGTCGTTCACGGGGCTCCAATGGGCGCCCTTCATGGACAAGGATACCGCACTCAAGCATATCCGCTACGTGCGCGAGAAGTTCTTCAAGCACCCGAACGTAAAAATCAACTGGGCCAGCTGGGAAACAAGTTTCCTCGAAGCCATCTACAGCCGCGGCGACAGGAGCCTCGGCCCCGTCATCTACGCCGCATACAAGAAAGGCATCATCTTCGAGAGCGACGCCTACCGCTTTGACTACAACAAGTGGCTAGAAGTATGGGAAGAATGCGGTTACGACACAAGCTGGGTGTACCGCGAACGCGAAAAAGACGAAGTGTTCCCGTGGGATTTCATTCATGCGGGCACCACCAAGCAGTACCTGCGCCGCGAGTGGGAAAAGGCGTTCGACCCGAACAGCGCCCCCGTGCCGAACTGCAAATGGGGCGACTGCCAAAAATGCGGCATTCCCGGATTCGGTGCCGAAATCAAGCTCGCCGACAACCCCGTACGCCACAAGGCCCCGAGCCGCACCCCCGAAGAAATCAAGAAGCTCGTCGAGGAACGCCGCCCCAAAAAGACGGAAAGTTTCAGCTACAAGATTACCTTCAAAAAGACGGGCATCAGCCGGTTCTTGCCGCACCAGAACATGCTCAGTTTCTTTGAGCGTACGTTTATTTGCGCAGGCATCCCTGTCAAGTTCAGTGAAGGATTCAGCCCCAAGCCCCGCATATCGAACATGGGCGCACTCCCGCTAGGTGTTGAGACCTACTGCGAACTCATCAGCGTCGACCTGCTCCAGGAACTGGACCTTTCGCCCGAAGGGAAACAGAAAACTATCCAAATGCTAAGCGCCCCGTTCCCGCGCGGCATGGAAATTGTGGACATAGAACCGCTCAAGGAAAAGCTCTCCAAGCACTTCCCCAAGGCGATGGTTTACTCCTACACGCCCGAAGCCGTCCCCGAAGGCATCATGGAAGGCTTCCGCGCAAAGACACTCCCCACTGTATGCAACCACCGTGGCCAAGAAATCAACCTGAACGAGCACATCCTTGATCTCGATGTCCAGAACAAAACGATATTCGCCAAAATCAAGTGCAACAACCAAGGCGCGACAGCAAGCCCCTTCAGCATTTTCTCGGCTCTCATGGGAGAATCCTACGATCCGACCAAGCTCAACGAAGCCTCCCGCCGCTACTTGATACGCAAACTCTCCATCGAATTCTAAAAAAACTCGTTTTTTTTCCAAATTTCCCCACTTTACCTTTTTTTACCTTCCCCCATTTATCTATTCCCAAGGAATTATCTATATTCATAACCATTAATAGTTCCTATTAATATTTTTTATAAGGAGTCACTATGAAGAAAATTTTCCTTGCAGCCGTAATGGCTATGTCTCTCTGCAGCTACAGCTTCGCTCAGGACGACGACGACGAATACGAAGAAGACAGCCCGCGTGCCGCGGCAGTAGAAACCACAACTTCGTCGTATTCTGCCCCTGCCAAAGCCAAGGCTGAAAAGAAGTCCGACGATGGCGAAGAAGCCTTCATGGGCGTAAGCCTTGAACTTCTCGGCCTCCTCAACGGGGACCTCCAGCGTATGGGTCTCGTATTCAGACTCGCTGAGAACATGGAATTGACCGCACACCTGGGTCTCGCTATCATTGGCGACACCGATGGTGAAACCCAAGACGGCCACAAGATTGACGGAGACGATGGCTATACGCAGGTTTCTATCGGCGCTGGCTTTGACTTCTTCTTCAATACTGGTGTGCTCCCGATTTCTATCGGCGGCGACCTCATCTTCACCCACATTGGAGAAGACAACAACCAGATCGATATCGCCCCCATGTTCGGTATGCGCGCGGAAATCATCAAGAACTTCACCATCAACGGCAAGGTCGGTTTCGACATCGCCTATCACTGGTGGTCTGATGGAACCAACGACTACAACAAGCTCAACTTTGGGATTGCTTCCCGCGTCAACTTCATCTGGTTCTTCCTCTAATCCAGACGAACAGCGAGTTTAAAAACACCGGCCCCGCCGGTGTTTTTTTATTCCCCTCCCGCTCAATAAAATAATCCTCAATTCACAAAAAAGCATAAACAACCAAGCATACCTTACTCTACATAAAGCAAGATATCCATTCAGTCATTGAGAATAGTATCCACTGTGACGAGAATGGAAGCGTCGGCCGGGGAAGGGGAGGGTGCAGGGAGGGGACCGGGCGGCCTTCGCAACTCTGAGCGTGGTCCCCTCCCGCTCAGCCACTCAAATAAGTATCAAGAAAAAAAACGAATTCCGCCTAGCAAGCCATTATTCAGCTAACAAACCTTATTCCGCAATAAATACCTTTACATAAAGCGCCAGCAAATCCGCTCCCCACAGGTACATGGCCGGAGCCGCCACCGCAAGGAACGGACCGAACGGAATCTGGCCGCTGCCGTCATCCTTGCCTTTATGCAGGCGCCCCCAGGGGACCATCACGACAATCCCGAGCACCGCAGCAACGACAAGCACCTCCACAGCACCCGTAAACCCCATGAATGCACCATACCCCGCCAAGAGTTTCACGTCGCCAAAACCCATCGCCTCTTTCTTCAAGACCTTCGTTGCGCCCTTGCCCAGCAGATAAAGGCCACCACCGGCACCCACCGCGCCAATCAAGCTTTCAAGCGGAGTCACCCCGCCCGGGAACAACGAAATGAGCAAACCTGCCACAATCCCGCCCACCGAGATTGTATCGGGAATTAATTTGTACTTAAAATCCACTGCACAGACGGGATAAATTCCGAGAAGGAGCCAGAACATCGCGAGTGCAGAAGCCCAGTCTGCAACGTTACCCGTCATACCGACGGAATAGTTCGTCGAAAACAAAGCGAGCGCTCCCAGGAGCCCGCACAGGGCTTCGCCAATCGGGTATATGGGACTGATTGGCTGTTTGCAACATGCACTCTTGCCCCGGAGAAGCAGCCAACCCACGATAGGGAGGTTCAAATAGAGGGGAATGCGCTTCTTGCACAACGGGCAATGCGACGGCGGATTGATAAGGGAAATTCCCCGCGGCATGCGATAAACCACCACATTGTAGAAACTTCCGACACAGGCCCCTATGACGAAGAACACAGTCAGCCCATACCAAAGTGGGAATATTTCCATAAAAACCTCATTTTTTGCCAGTTTTCAACTTTTTAGGCCAAAAACTGTTTCTTTCCGGCCTCAAAAAAGATAAATTATATTTACGAAAATGTATGTCCCAAAAAAGAGCATCGCGAGGTTTATCGATATGCGTTTAAGAGTGTTCCTGGCCTTTGCCATCTGCCTACTTGCCCTGAGCGGTTGCTCCAGGGAATCTTCCATCAGCGAAAACGTAAACCTGCGAAACAACCATTCCGTCGTCTTCGTATCCCGGACTCCGTTCAAGGACCCGCAAGCCTTTGCAGATTCCATCATGAACCTGCCTAATCCGGATTCCGTCATCGCCCACGACACGCTCACGGTAACTATCAACGACACCATCTACCTGATGGGCTTCCTCAAATACAACGCCGACAAGATTTACCGCTACGCTTGGTCCTTCAAGAACCCCGACTCCACCATCGTCAGCAAGAATGCGACGCAAGAAATGTGGGTATTCACCAAGACCAGCAAAAAAGGGAAAAACTGCCCCGTCAACAAGAGCAGTCTCTTCTGCCCCCTATTTATCGCCGTCGACGGCAACAACGCACGCGACACCGCCGGCAAAGACCAGTTTATCCGCGTCATCGACACTCCTCCGTACCTGAGCGTACCCAAAGACACTTTGTGGACACGCGCCAAGGGCGAGATTACCTTCCCCATCGTGGCTTTGGACTCATTCGGGACAATCAAGGACATCAAAGTTGACCGCGACGCCAGCGGGAAGTCCAAGCCAAAGTCCTGGAAAGTCAAGTCCGTCGAGGGCACCGATTCGATGCTCGTCACCATTAAATATGACTCGTCCTACGTCAAATCGAACGGAAACCAAAAAATCTATATCATCGTCACCGACGACGATGACAACGAAACCATCGACAGCGTGAACCTGCACTTCAACATCCCGCCGACAATTGAACTGCTCGACCCCAAGGATGACGGAAGGTACGGGACCGACGAACGCTTCGCCTTCTTCTACAAAGCCAATGACGCCGACAACCCGGCATCGCTGCGATACTTCATCCGCGTTGCAAAAAGCAGGGACAATTACGGCACGCCGCCAGTCCTCACCGACAACGACCTCGTCGCCAAGAACATCAAGGATAAGAGTTTTGAACCCAAGGCCAAGGAACTCAACGACAGCAACGTCATCGTCACCTTGAAAAATCCCAAAACCATCCTCAGTGGCAAACTCTACTGGGATGTGTGGGTCACCGACGGCTACGACACCGTCTACTCGGAGAAAATCAAAGAAAAAGACGGCACGAAACGCCCGTGGAAGTTCTTCTACGGCAACCTCAAGGACACGGCAGGGACATTCATGGGCTACGTGAACTACGAGGGTTGGTCGCACCACGAAGGCATCCGCATCGTATTCCAGGATTCCCTCGGCAACCGCTATTACACGCACACCGCCGACAACGGGCAGTTCTCCATCTCGGTCAAGTCCGGCACGTACGACATGCTCGCCATGGACACGACCGGATACGGATTCAAGGACACTATCCTCACCAAGCTGTTCGTGGATGTTTCTAGCGACAAGAACCTCGGCACGCTCATCCTCAGGGACACGGCCGATCCGGTTATCGTATTCAGCGACATTCCTTCCGACACAATCAGCTCTCCGGACATCACGCTGAAAGGCAAGTTCTACGACCACGGTTCCCAAGTCAAGTCCGCAGTCGCAACGCTCGACGGAGATACGCTCAAGTTCAGTTCGTTCAGCCAGAACACCTGGGTTGTCGACCTCAAAAAGATGACCGATGGGCCTCACAGTTTCTACATCTCCGCAACAGACAGCGCTGGCAGGCATTCCGACTCCACAATAACGTTCTACCTACACGCGACCTCCATTCACATCATGGTCAACGGGCAGGCAACCAGCGTCCAGGAAAATTCGAAGCCGTTCAAATTCACAGCGGAATTGAGCAAAACAAGCATCGCAGATAGCCTCATCTGGGAATCGAACGCTCCGAAATTCAAGAAGGTCGGCCACAAAATCAGCAACTTCGCCGACACCTTATCTTACAGCAAGGCATCGGACATTGGCGATTTGGAAAGCGGGAAAATGTACGAAATGTACGCCGTGACACCGAACGGCATCAAATCGAACGTCGTACGTTTCGGCATTCTCGGCAAGGACCCTGTCATCTTCTTCGAAAAGCCCTCGAACGATACCATCATCACCATCGACGATAGAATCCTGTTCTCCATATTCTTCTATCCGGGCGAAGGCGAGAGCGGCACACCTTCCATCAAGACCATTGGCGAAGGCTGCAACCGCAGTTTCAACAGCGGCGTCAAAATCCAGGAAGACGAATCCATCCATTGGAGCAAGCCCGGTGACAAGCAAGTCATCGTCTACTTCGAGAAGAATGGAAAGAAGGCTGCCGACACGTTGCGCGTCAAGGTTATCGAAGATCCTCCCACCATCAAGATCTTGAACAAGCAGAGCAATACGAAGAAAAAGATCAAGACGACAGAAACAGTCGATATCAAGGCCTTCGACAAGTTCGGCACGGTAAAGGAAATCAAGTGGACGTGTTCCAACAACCCGATCACGTTCGACAATGACGTCACCATCACCGAAGACGACACCGTCACGGCACAAATCACATTCACCATGCCCGGCACGGCCACGAGCAATTACAAGTGCGTTGTCCGCGCTACCGACGACGACAACATGTACGGCTATGACACCATCACTTATAATATTATCGAAGACAAACCGTACTTGTTACTGAACACGCACAATGCAACCGTAAAGATCAACACAAGTGTCTCGCTCAACGGCATCGCCATAGACACCTTGGGTTCGATTGTAGACTACATGTTCTACTGCGACAGCATCAAGAGCCACTTTGCAAACATCGACGAAAACGACTGGACGCACATGTCCAAGCTCGACACGAACATCAAGGTTCCCAGTGTCCCCTGCACTTGGACCTGCCTTGTCCATATCGTTGACGACGACAGCCTCGTGGCAGCAGATTCGGCCACCTACACCGTCTTACTCGACCCGCCCTGGGTGAGCGTAAGTGAAGACTACAAGTCCGTCACTATCAAGGATACCGTCGGTCTCGATGCAAGGTCCGGTGACGGCATGGGTCGAATCGTCAAATACGAATGGGGATGCGCGCCCAAGGGCAGCACAATCAACTACTCTTGGTCTTCCAAGTCCTCGCCTCGCTATAACGCAGTAATGCCTTCCTCCGCCGAAACCGATTTCCGTTGCGTCATCCGCGTGACCGACGACGATGGACTCACAGCCACCGACACGACACACATCGATGTCGCCCTCGCTCCGCCGACTGTCACCGTCAAGCATAAAGAAATCACCACCCGTGCGAAATTCAAAATCAATTTGGATGCCGATGCGAAGGATGCCGACAATTACGACGGCGAAATCGTCAAGCGCGAATGGAGTTGCGGCGAAGCTTATGAAATTCCGAACAAATGGAAGAAGGTCAGTTCTTTCGACACTTCGTGGAAAGCACCGGATAACGCTGTTCCTAACTACATTTGCGTAGCCCGAGTCACGGACGACGATGGCAACACCGCTATGGACACGACCATCGTCAAGTTCACCACAGACGTACCGATTCTCAAAGCGAATGTCCCGATTATCTACGTGAACCTCGGCGATGTGTTTGATTTGAACGCCTCCATCAACGACGCCTGGCAAGGAGTCAACTGGTACAGTTGGCAATGCTTCGATACCAAGGGCAAAGCCATGGAAAGCGAAAAGAGGTGGGCCTACAAAGGAAACCTCTACGATATCCGTACCGATACGGTTTCCTACATCAAAGACCCGGACAAACTGAACGGCATTGACTCGCTGCTCTGCGTCATCAGCGCCGAAGAATCGTCCAGCGACATGGTCCTCCAAGACACGACCGTCATCAAGATTATGCGTCAGTATCCAGAAGGCAAGATTTCCGCCGCAGACACGGTGTACCTGTGGAGTGGAGACAACACGGTCGATAACGACGCGAAGTACTTCTATACAAGCGAATGGGGCGGTTTCCACTCCGTTCCGGGCGAACTGGCCGACCCGAGCGGCAACTTTGAATACCGTTGGAATTTCAGCAATGTAAACAGCGCATACTACATCGGCGAAAGCGATGGAAGCCTCGACACATCCAGCTACGAATTCAACACGGCATTCAAGCGGCCGACAAGCGAAGGCGACATGACCATTTCGCTCGACTTCCGCGACAGTATCCCGCCGGGAAGCGCAACACAAGCCTTCTTCACACGCCATAGCGGCCCCATCAAGACCAGAACCGTCTATTTCCGCAAGGCCTGGAAGAACCTCGCACCGAGTGGCGACACGGTCCTCGCACAAAGCAACGTAACCGTGGCCCCTGCGCTCACCACATTGAACGACAAACCTTATGTGGCCTATCTCAAGAGCGCCACCAGTGTCCAGGCGGCCTACTACAGTGGTTCCTGGAAAAACCTCGGTGGAGCCGTGAGCACATCGGCAAATATCGCCAAGATACAGCTTGCAAGCAACGACAACAACGTGTACCTGGCCATCATGACTGTAGACAAGAAGCTCTCCATATACAGTTCTAGCGGTACAAGCGGATGGAGCATGATAGGCAGCGCACTCAGCGCCGACACCACCTCATTCCACTTGTTGGCCAAGAGTAGCGGACCGTTTGTCTTGTACCTGAACGCTTCGAACAAAAAGCCCTCTTACGCTTCGTACTCCAGCAGTTGGAATTCCACAACCATTAGCGAAATGGGTTGCCGCAATATCACAGGCGCATTCACCAGCAATGGTAGCTGGGTTGTCGCATACGTCGACACATCGAAGACGTATTCCGGATACTACGCCTTGTACGACAACGGAAACAACAGGAAGGCAAGAGACCTGTCTATTGCCGACAGCATCAATAAAGTCAACCTCACCATCGACAAGTCCAACAACACAGTTTACGTCGCCTTCCTGAGCCGCAAGGTGGAAAAATACGGGCCCTACGTGTACAGGGGCACCATAAACAGCAACGATGTGAGCTGGAAGAGAGATGGAGTGTTCGGCAACCCGATTGTCAACCGATTCGCCTACAGAATCCAGGTTACGGCAAAGAACGGCAAGACATTTGTCACCTTCGACGATGCAGACCGCCATTCCGCAGCACAGTCCCATGTCTACCAGTTGGCATCGTCTTCTTGGAAACTGTACGGTGAAAACGAACTTCCCTACTTCAAGATTGAATTCTTCAACAGGAACGGTTACTACCTGCGCGGGTCACATCCGAATATTTCCATTGATGAAAATGGAGATGTGTACATCTCGATGCTCGCCTGGGAAAATGGCAACGGCGGTGGCAACAACTACGGCCCCATTGCCATGAAATACGTAGCCAAGAATTGGGTCGTCAACGACAAATAAAAAGGATACAAATGAATATTGAAATTGCAGCTATTTGCGATGCCGCCACGGCCAATGGCGTTGGCGGTCGCTTGAACATTCTGGGTGCATTTGACAGAATCTTTTCGAAATTTCCGCTAGTCATTCCACAGTGCTCCGCCGTGTTCCGGCTTCGCTATCAACGTTCCGAAGCCGGCATGCACAAGGTGCGCCTTTCCATCGAAGACGTTTGCGGCAAGCCCATCGTCCCCACCATGGAATCGAACCTCCCGCTAGACAATGTCGTTACCGGATTCGATACGGCGGCAGTCAACATGATTCTCAACATGCAGAGACTCAAGATAGACAGGCCCGACAAGTACATGGTCCGTTTTTTCATTGACGACGAAGAACTCGCCGTACTCCCGCTGTACATCCTGGAACCGCCGCAATCCAAGGTCCAGGAGCCAGAATCGAACGAAGAAAAAATCAGCTAGGCCAGTTCAACAGCCAGGCACATTGCGACATCCCTCGCACCGATCAAGTTCGGAGCGAGGCTTTTTGCGTCGAGATCGACCAAGTGGACGCCATCAACGACATCGGACAACATGGAGCAGCGGAGCGTTCCCGCAAAAAAGTCCCCGCCGTGGCACTTGTAATAAGCCTCCTTACGGCACCATAGGCGGAAGAATTCGCTGTCGAAATGTTGGGTTCCGAGCAAGTAGGAGACTTCTTCTTCACTGAAGAACCTTTCGGCGAGCGACTGCCTGTTTTTACGGAAGAATTCAAGGTCCAGGCCAACCATGGCGTCAAACGAATAGGCCAGTGCGCACACATCGCCAGAATGAGTCCAGTTGGCATCAAAATCCTGCTCCGGGAAAAACGGGCGCGGAGAATCAGGATTCACGACCATGTCCGCTTGCGAGACCTTCTTGCCGCAAGCAGCCGAGAGAATTTCAAAAATACGTTCGCGATGACCACGACGCCCCTCCGTCGGAAACACTGTAACAAAAACATCCCCACAGGGCGTGAGTATTTTAGTTGACTTCATCTCCATTCCCTAAAGATAATTTCTACTTTATGGATATGCACCGCCTAGTCCGAAATTTATCCGCCATATCCACCCTTTTTTTTCTCCTTGGCTGTACCGATATCAACGACAGCTGGGAAGTCAAGGGAGGCGGCTACTTCAAGTACACCGTTAACGGCGGGAAATCATACACTATTGAGCTTGATGCAGATGACGTTATCCGCCCCGACTACGGGCGCAGCTATTTCCAAGTGCAAACCCGGATGGACGAAAGCAGCCGAGGGGACCAGTTTTCCATCGTCGTAAACCGCCCCGTCCTTGGGTACAACGATGCCGACCCCAACTACAGCTGGATGATTGCCGAAAGGTCTGAAAAAGGCTACCTTGTCGGTGACAGCAACATTGTCCACTTTGACCAAAAAGACAACGACTCCACGTGGACAGCCAATATAGATCTCTATTTCCAAGATTGCCGGAACGGAGACTGCGAAAGCGATCGCAAGCCCCTACACATTGAAGGGAGACTGCGCTACTGGATTGCGGAGGATGATAGATGAGGTCGCTGAGCTTTGAGGTCGCTCCCTTCGGGAGCTTCGAGGTACGAGGTCGGTCGCTACGCTCCCTTCGAGGTGTGAGGTAGATAGTGGTTAGTAAACAGTGGTTGGTGGTTAGGGAATATAGACGAGAGAAAGTAGGAAGTAGGACAAATGCGTAAGGCGAGCGCCGCGGTCAAGCTTGCTTGAACATGGCCGAGCCGAGCATTTGGTACTTGAGCTATACGAAACTTGGCAATTTATTGCCTTAGTTGAGTTATCCTCTATGAGGAGTAGCGAGAGTACAAGTAGACAGTAGGAAGTG
>NZ_CAMZCS010000032.1 GCF_947305105.1 uncultured Fibrobacter sp.
AGTTGAGTTATCCTCTATGAGGAGTAGCGAGAGTACAAGTAGACAGTAGGAAGTGGTTAGTGGTTGGTGGTTGGTGGTTAGGGAAAACTTGTCATTCGCAAGCGCATGACTCGTCGGCTCAGTCATGCCGAAACGCAAGCGTTTTGGCATGGCATTCGCCTTGGTTGTCATTGCGAATGGCGAAGCCATGAAGCAATCTCCGTTAGAGAATCTAGAGGTTAGAATCTAGGGGCTAGGGAGAAATATCACGGCTTCGCCGTCTTATATTGACGCACGAAGTGCGTGATTCTTATTCACTAGCCTCTAGCCTCTTATCTTTAGTCTCTATTCTCGAGCCTCGTGCCTCGCGCCTCACACCTTTCACTCTTTAACGCAGCGGATGGAGTAAGCTGTTTTTACATCCGAAGCCGAAGACAGGTCAATCGGCTTACTGCTTTCATCCAAGAACAAAGCATCGGGACGGCGTTTCAATGTATCGCTATACAGCCAGAAGGACGCACGGCCGCCACCGCCATTGACCTCCCAAGGCCACTTATTGCAATATTCTTCCGTCACGGTTGAAAATCCATCCAGTTCGAAGTATTTCAATCCTGCAGGAACTGCACCGAACCCAAGCATATTATTGCCCTGTTCATATTTCCATCCCTCGGTGGCCCTCAAAAGATCACCATCGTAATTGCAACCACCTAAATCATAGTGGGTCTGCCTCGTAAACGCAACAAGATGCTGAGCTTCTTCAAGAATGGGCAAACGCCAACCCGCAGGGCACGCCACCTTTGCTTCTGTCCAAGGGTACAAACGTCCCCAAGCATCACAGGAAGTCGTATCGCCACAATTGCAGAATGTCAGGCCACCCGGCACATCATATTTTAAGTTATCCACAAACCAAACCGTACCGTCAATATTTACAGTCCTATAGACGTTGCCATCGCGTTCATCCGTAACCAAGCCATACGCTCCAGAATAGGGCGTAGGCTTATCACACCCAACCGACGAATATATATAGGGAGACGGCTGCTGATTTTCACCATCCTTGAGACAACGGACGGGATACCCGGAATTATTATATCGATTTATTTCATAAACTTCTAGCCCAGCACTGTCGGCACCAATTACCATATAGATATTGCCAAACCAATCCCATTTGGTCGGCGAATCCGTCGAAGACCAGAAACGAACCTCGTCTTCTCCATTTGCAGGTTTTGCACCGAAACCATAAGCATCAAGACCATTCTTCCCACTGGGCCAGCCGCTTGTCGATTTCAGCATTTGTCCAGTAAAAGCTCCCTTGGCAAAATCATCCGCATTATCCAGGCCATTTACAAAAGCACTGAGCACATTCCATTCATAAGAACTCGGCACATGCCAACCATCAGGACAAATTCCCTGAATGGGCAATTCTGCAGAGCAAGAATTCCACATTCCATAATCATCACCCCATATCAGGCTATCCAAATAACAACCCGTAACCGGAGCATCAATCATCTCTTCATAAGTGTATGTCTCTTTGGAACCATAAGCCAAATTTTCAGCCATCCATACCCAGCCGCCAATATCAACGGTCTTATAGACATGCCCGTCGCGCGCATCTATAAGGGAATCAAACGTTCCCGTGTAGGTGTTCTCGGCACGATGAATTTGGAGGTCCAAGCCCTTTTTCCCTTCTCCTTGAATGCATCGAACAACATTCCCGAAAGCATATTCTTTCATCGAAGTAGAGAACTCGGCATGGGCATTATACTTTGACATGACAAGCGTTATAACATCGCCATAAGAACGCACATCAGAACTCAGAATTTCAACAAATCCATCCTTAGTAGAAGGCATCAGGTCGAATCCAAAACAATCCACCCCATTACCAACACCTTCCCACCCCATAGTCGATTTCAAATACTTGCCAGCATATTTGGGGCCACCGGCAAAATCGACCAAAGCTTGAAGATCATCGGCTGTCGGCAGGTGCCAGCCATCGGGACAAAGACCTTGAGCCGGCCGCGCAATAGGGCAATTACCAAAGGCAATTCCATCATAAACAAATAATTCGCCCGAATGACAGCCCGTCGCAACAGAATCAATCGCTTCAATCCAGGAATAAGCATAAGGATCCTCGTGATTGTAGTTTTTATACACCAAATTTTCGGCCATCCACACCTGATTTCCAATCGTTACAGTTCTATAAACATGGCCATCTCGAGAGTCAATAAATAGACCTAATTTTTTCGTAGACTCGGAGCATGCAAATCCTGGATCTTCGGAATTACCGACAGGAGTCCAAGAACTGGAAGAATTACGATTGAGCAGCGAGCGGGAACTAGAAGAAAGATTGGATGCAGAACAGGAAGATACATCGTCCAAATTCAAAGACAAAGTATTTTCATGACAAGCAGAAAGAACCGCCAGCAGAGACAATACGCATAAAAAATCCTTTTTCATTCCAGTCCTCCAAAGCAAACTATAAAGCAATATAATCAAAAAAAACAAATCTTAATAGATATTTTGAAGGCAAAAAAAAAGAAGTCTCATAGTTTATACAAGACCTTGTTTTTCACGACACTGTTAATGATACAAGATGTGCGGAACGTAACGAAAAATTAAAGCAGAGAGTGAGTAAGAAGTAGGAAGTGGTTAGGGATAGACGAGAG
The DNA here is from genome assembly GCF_947305105.1 of uncultured Fibrobacter sp. Classification (NCBI taxonomy): domain Bacteria; kingdom Pseudomonadati; phylum Fibrobacterota; class Fibrobacteria; order Fibrobacterales; family Fibrobacteraceae; genus Fibrobacter; species uncultured Fibrobacter sp. The sequence continues at coordinate 2,643 of NZ_CAMZCS010000032.1, forward strand.
AAAAAAGTTGTCATTGCGAGGGGCGAATAGCCCTGAAGCAATCTCCGCGAGTCAGCTGTGAGGTCGGGGCTAAAGCCCTTTTGAGCTATGAGGTCGCGACCTTCGGTCGCTTTGTGGTATGAGGTATATAAACCTCACAGCTCATCGCTCACTGCTCATTACTCTTGCCTCTCCGCTATTCCCCGACAAACTTTTCAATCACCTCGGCGATTGCCGAATGATTGTTGTCGTTTGCAGTCACATAATCGGCTGCCGCCTTTGCCACCGGCGAGGCATTCGCCACAGCGACGCCGACACCCGCCGCCTCGATCATGGGGCAATCGTTCTCCTCGTCGCCCACAGCAATCGTATCTTCAAGCGGGACCTTGTAATACTCGGCCATGAACCGCACCGCATCGCCCTTGTTGCTCTGCATGTGCGAAAACTCGAGCATTTCCGGCTTGCTGAACACGTCAAAGAGCTTGCCCGCTGTCGTCTTGCGCATCTCGGCTCGGAAATCCACAAGGCTCGAATGGTCAAACGGCGTAATGATATTCACCTTGATGGGCGGCTTCACCACCACATTGATAAACTCGCCGTAGTATTCGCGGATATCCTTCACGACAACGTAATCCATCTTCATCAGGCGGCAATACGTCTTGAGCTGTTCCGTTTCGTATTCCGAAACCACAAAGTCGCCCGAATACGTGTGCGCATGCATACCGTAGCGGTGCGCCGCATCCATGATGAATTTCACCTCGTCAACAGGAATATACCGCGTGAGAATCGCGTTCTCGGTCGCATAATCGTAAATCAACCCGCCGTTGAAACTCACCAAGAAAAAGCCCGGCTTGTCGAAGCCGTACTTTTGCGCCAGTTGCTTTGCGCTCGTGAGCGGGCGCCCCGTGCAAAGCACCAACTTGTGCCCGCGAGAAAGCATGCCCTCGATAGCGGCCATATCCGCATCAAGGATGCGCTTGTCATCAGTCAGGAGTGTTCCGTCCAGGTCGGTAAAAAGGAGTTTCATCAAGCCCAAATTTAGAAAACGATTTGCTCTACTAACTATAAAAAAAAAATGAGAGCCAAGAACGATAGACTCTAGCCGCCCTGCATTTCTTTCTTGTACATTTCTTCTATGTACGCGGGCCCTTCGCACCAGAGTTTTTGCTCTTCGTCATAAAGCTGGCGTGCCGTGCGAGAACTCAAGAATTCCGGCATCAATTCCGTCGCAGAGCGTCCCTGCTCGTGAGCAAGGTCCATCACCACCATAGAAATCAACATGTCTATGGCCGCATCAATCCGCTCCCGTGTCACAGCCATACACATTCCTCTTTCTGGAAACCGAGGCAAAGGAGCGACTCATTTGTTCTAAAGCAATATTGATTTTTGAGCCTTTCTGGAATTAAAAGGGAAATACACAAATCGTCCGCTTCTTTAGAGCCAACCGTACCATAAGCGCCAAGCATGTAGGCGGCAATGGTCAAGTTCGTCGCATCATTGGCTATTTTGCCACCAATGATATCATACCTTTGGCATTCCTGAACAATATCTTCGAATGACGACTTTCGCCTATGCCCTACCACACAGTGGAGCCAAGACGTATCGGCGACAGGAAAAATTTTCTCACGGATTTCGCCGTTCCTGTTAAAAATAAACGACGACACAACACCAGATTTTTGATCGACGCTTACCTTCCCGCCATCAAGAGCGTGACGAAGGCTTATCTTCGCAAATGACCTCGCCTGCTCAATATCCGTAGTCAGATAAAAGCCCTGTCCGAAGTCCTTGTACTTGGCACATTTTGCAAGATCAGGTTCATGGACAGCACAATAACTACCATGATAGAGGACCGTTCCGTCAACTAGTTCAGCGACCAATGACTGCCCCCTTTGTCTCGAGGTATTGGCGGACATCATCCAGGACCGCAAAATCCCCTTCAATATGGAAAAGGTCCCAGAACTTTTCGATATAGGTGTATACACCATATTTCTGGAACAAGGCATTGACCGCCTGCATGGTCAGGCACCATTCCTGCGTCGCCAACCTGACAAGCCTCGCCTGCATAAAGGTTATTTGAGTTTCCTTTCCCATATTATGAGCATAATATAGATTGATTGTATGGAAAAATCAAGCGACACCTCGCTTGAGGCCCATTTTTCGGCTTATTTCTATTACACACTAAACTAGGAGAAGGCAAGCCAAAACGTCAAGAATCCATCCGTTTTTTTCCGCACAAAACCGTTTGCGAAGCCGCATATATAAAGGTATATTCAGAAAGTACATCTTATAGTGACCCTTTATGAGCCGCAGAAAAAACAAAAAAAGACCTGGCGAACCAGGTCTCTTCACATTTCTGTTCTACAAGATTACTTCTTCTGGAGCGGAGTATCCTTGATGAGTTCTTCGACAAGATTTTCAACGTTCTTGTCCCAGTCACCCTTCGTCATGGCAAAGCCGAGACCGACGCGAGCCTTGAAGGTACCGCTGGTCACGACCTGCTTTTCAGCAGCCTTGGCATAGGAGTATTCGCCGGAATACTGGAGGTAGGTCCTGGTTTCAGCGCTGGTCGGGCCAGTCATCTTCGTTTCGGAGATGCGATCCACTTCGAAGTTGCTGATAGTAAGGACGAGACCGTCGAGACCTTCAACTTCGTCAAACTTGGGAGACGGAATGGAGAATTCCTTCTTGCCGAGCTTGGTCACGGCGAAATTGAAAGCGCCAGCTTCCTTCTGTTCGAACTTGGCGGTAACGCCAGCCTGCTTCTGGAATTCTTCGCCCATTCTCTTTTCCATCCAGCCGGAGAAATTGTCGGCATATTCAGGAAGGTCGTCAGTGACATCGCTGCCATTCTTGACGAGAGGTTGAGTGTAAAGAACAGTCACAGAAGTAGCCGGTTCAGTCCAAGACGGGGCAACATTCTTCAAACCGGCCTTGGCACAACCGAAAAACATAAATGTGGAAGCGCAAAGAGCGAGAGTGATTAGTTTTTTCATTTTTTCCTCCAAGGAAAATAAGGAAGTGTGGTGGTTATTGCTGCGAGCAATAATAACAAAACATATCTTTAAAAAACGATTCTGACGGCTAAAGTTTGTAAATTTAAATTTACTCACAAACAAGAATCTTTTCATACAACAGCCAGCTTCTTATATATTTCTTTCATTTTTACGTCATAAACTAAAGACAAATCGCCGTAACATAAGGAATAACAAGGAGTTCCAAGATTCCGCTAATCAACGCTACATCACGAACAATGCAAGTATATCAGAAAGTATATCCTATAGAGGCTTTCCATGAACTGAGGAAAAACACCTTGCCCCTAGCCTACTTTCCATTCTTCTGTGATTGCGCAGAAGAATTCTTTACTCCAGAGGGATAACTTATCGCTATCGGCGATGAACGGGCGGACATCGCGCTTCGCCTCGTCGAAATCGACGGAGTTGAAACGCTCGTTTAGCAATTCTTTGAGTTTCGCGAAGGTCAAAGTTTCTGCGGATTTCCAGTGTCCCGTTTTTCTGATTTTTTCCGTACCAAATCGCTTGCGAAGCCGCATAAATAAAGGTATATTCAGAAAGTATATCTTATAGAAGCTCTTTATGAACCGAAGAAAAACAAAAAAGATGCCATGGGTTATTCAAGCTGATATAGGAATTTTGTACTAATGAGTAAATTTATGATTTGCCTTTTTATGGTCACGATTTCGTTTGCCGAAGAATGCGAACACTCTATACAATCCGAAAAAAAATGGATAATCCCCCAGTTAGATGAATCAAAATGCGACGGAGAGTATTTTTTTCGAAATGGTGCGGGGTACATCGTCACATTTTGCATAGAAGACATTAAAAAAGAATGCATATCACAACAAAAAAAGTTATCAATTAACTCTTGCGATATTACAGAAGAGAATTTGTACACGGATTTTTTGAATAATGAGAAATCACATAAGGTACTATTCAATTTGTTAAAGACGGGGCATTTTTCACTTACTAAAGATGAAAAGAAACTAAAAAAGGCTTTTTGGGCAAAATACAAAATGCATTGTCATCATGGAGGAACTATTGGAGAAGGTGTTTTTTCGGAGGATAATGTTTTTTTATACGAGCAAGTCCTGGATATAATTTGGTAAAAATGATTATTGGGCTTGCCTATGAGATGATTACATCACGAACAACGCGATAGCGAGGAGCACGAATACGCAGCCGCTGAACCAGTTGAGGTTGCGGTTTGCCTTGGGGCTATTGAGCAAGAAGTTCTTGACCGTTCCCGCCAAAAGGGCTATGGAGCCGAACACGATGAAGGTCGCCACGACGAATTCCACGCCGAGAATAGCCATCTGGAGCGACGGGCTCAGGGCAGAATCCATCCGGACCGCAGGCGGGATGAACGAAAGCGCAAAAAGAACGGCCTTCGGGTTCGTGAGGTTCATGATGATGCCGCGCAAGTAAAGTTTGCGGAACGACAAGCCGGAGGATTCTCCCCCCTCTCGTCTCTCGTCTAAACCAACTTCTCGCTCGTCTCTCGTCTCTCGTCTCTCGTCTAACTTCACCACTCCCGCACGGACCTGGAAGCTCTTGTACGCCAAATACAGCAGGTAGGCGGCCCCGCAGCACTGCAACACAAAGAACGCCACCGGACTCGCCGCGATCAATGCGGAAACGCCCACAATCAAGAGCGTCGTCTGCACGGCAATCCCGGTGCAAAGCCCACAAATCACGCAAATGCCGGCGCGCGTCCCGTGAGTCGCGCTCTGCGCAAGCACGAACAAGTTGTCCGGCCCCGGCGCGATGGCGACAACTAAAGCGGCAATAAAAAATTCAAACATATTTACAGGCTTTTCAAGAAGCTATCCGCATCCATCTCATCCAGGCTCTTTTGCAGCTGGGCCAACGTTTCGTCCGAGATAGAGGGCAAGTGGGGCGCGTTACGTTCCGAGGCGCGCTCGTTGGAGGCATCCACCATCTTTTTCAGCGAATCCGCGACATCGCTCACCGAATCGCCATGCTTCATGACGACGTTCAGGACCTTTGTCAGGCGTTTGCGCAAGTGTTCGAATTCGTCCCGGTCCAGTTCCGAGATTTCTCCGTGGAAATACATCAGCGGGACATTGCACCTTGCACAAGGGAATATCATCATGTTCGAGATATCACCGTCGAACTGGACGTTGAAGGAAGCTCCGCAATGGGGACAGCCGATATGCATTTCACTCATGTCCAAAATGTAGAAATTTTCGCCAGCGCAAGCCAAAAGCCACGGATTATTTTATCTTTCCCACGTCCAACCTGCTTTTTGTGCGCCCATTCTGATTTTTTGCATTTTTCACCCGTTTTAGCCAAGTTACACACCTAAAAACACCTTCGCCCTCCACCGAATACCATGCTTTGCCGTTGGCTCTATCACGTAACCAGTCTTGAACTTTTCGACGGACGACTTTTCCGCGCCGGTTCCGCCGCGATGCTTTCCATCATCCTCGTCCTCTTCTTCATGCCCAAGTACATCCGCCTGCTGCAGAGAATCGACGCGACGAGCGACTTCGACAAGGACGGCAAGACAAAATCCCCCCCGATCATGGGCGGGCTGCTCCTGGTGGTCGTGGTCGAGATTGTCTCGCTGCTCGTGTGCAACATGAACGGCTATACCATATCTACGCTGGTCATCTTGCTCCTGTTCAGCACTGTGGGCGCCATCGACGATATCGCGAAAGTCCGTGCCAAGCGCCTCATCAACCAAGGCCGCATCAAGGCGGCCGACTACATGGACAAGGCCGACGGCATCTCCAGCACACTCAGACTCTTCCTCTACTTTCTGTTCAGCTTTGTCGTCGCCATTTTCTGCTACAAGTTCATCCCCGAACTCAAGGGCGACCTGACTATTCCGTTCTGCCCCATCGACGTGTTCCAGATCCACCTTCCCAACTGGATTTTTGTCGGATTCATGACATTCGTCATCGCCGCCTCCGCGAACGGAACGAACTTCACGGACGGCCTCGACAGCCTCGTCTCGGTGCCCATCCTCACCAGTATGGTGTTTGTCGGGCTTGTCGCCTACGTGAGCGGAAACTTTATCTTCAGCCAGTACCTGAGCGTGCCGTACCTGCCCGGTTGCGACGAACTGTTCCCGCTCGCCACGTCCATCGCGGGCGCACTGCTGGCGTACCTGTGGTTCAACAGCCCACCCGCCGAAATCTACATGGGTGACGCGGGCTCCGTCGGATTCGGCGCCACCATCGGCATCATGTTCATCCTGGTGCAGGCAGGGCTATTCCTCCCCATCGTGTGCATCATCATCATCGCCGAAGCCTGCTCCGTATTGTTGCAGATAAGCTGGTTCAAATTCACCAAGAAGACGACAGGCACCGGCAAGCGCATATTCCTGTGCGCACCGCTCCACCACCATTACCAAAAGAAATGGGATGGCAAGTTCCCGAGCAAGCCGCTGATGAATTCCAAGATCGTTTGGCGCATGCACCTGGTGAGCATCTTCGCGCTCATCTTCAGCATGGTCGTGTTCTTCGGAATTAGGTAAATAGACTCGAGGCCCGAGCCTCACAGCTCACTGCTCATTGCTCATAGCTATTTAGTCCTTGATGCAGCGAACGCTATAAGCATCTCTTGGTACAAGAGTTGGTCTCACGTGCGTATAGTAATCTCCAACATCAAAGCTAATAACATACGCACCATTAGAAGAATTATCTTTTTGAGTATAAGGCGTTGAACTCAAAAAGACAGCATGAAAGGTAAAGCGACAAAAGCATTTTTTTTCATAGATAACTCCACCCATACCGACCATTATAAATACAACCAACTTTTTTAACATATTAATTTTTCAACGGTTTCGCAAATACATAAAAAAAGCGGCCCGCCTACGCGAACCACTTTTTCAATATCTTGCGCCAAAGGCGCCATTATTTAGCTCAGAGCATTCCGAAGGAATGCGGCCTCACAGCTCAAAGGCCGAAGGCCGACCTCACAGCTACAAGTAATTTTGCTCTGCAAAATTACTTGTACAGCGGGTGCTTCTTGCAGAGAGCCACGATTTCTTCGCGGATCTTGGCGAGAGCGGCATCGTCGTCCTTAGCCTTCACGCAGCGGTCGATGATGCGAGCCACTTCGCGGGAGTCTTCTTCGTCGAAGCCACGAGTCGTGATAGCGGCAGTACCGAGACGGACACCGGACGGATCCATCGGCTTGCGCGGATCGAACGGAATCGTAGAGCGGCTGCAGGAGATGCCGACCTTTTCCATGGCCACTTCGGCTTCCTTACCGGAAACACCCTTAGAGGTCATGTCCACCACGATGAGGTGGTTGTCGGTGCCATCGCTGATGACCTTGTAGCCGAGCTTCTGCATTTCAGCGCACATGGCCTGAGCGTTCTTGATAACGTTCTTTGCATAGACCTGGAATTCCGGCTGGAGAGCTTCGAGGAATGCAACAGCCTTACCGGCGTTGATGTGGTCATGCGGACCACCCTGCATGCCCGGGAACACGCCCTTGTCGATTTCCTTGGCCAAAGAAACTTCCTTGAGTTCGCCCTTCACCATCTTCTGGATGGTGCGGTCCTTGCACATGATGATAGCGGAACGCGGGCCACGGAGAGTCTTGTGGGTCGTGGTCGTCACGATGTCGAAGTACGGCACCGGAGAATCGATAGCCTTACCGGCAATGAGGCCAGCGACGTGAGAAATGTCAGCCATAGTGAGGGCGCCGACTTCGTCAGCGATTTCCTTGAAGCGCTTCCAGTCGAGGTTACGGCTGTAGGCGGAGAAACCGGCGAGGATCATCTTCGGCTTTTCGCGGAGGGCGATTTCGCGGACCTTGTCCATGTCGATGCGGCCAGTTTCCTTATCGACTTCGTACTGCACGAAGTTGTAGAGCATACCGGAGAAGTTCACCGGATGGCCGTGAGAAAGGTGTCCACCGTGGTCGAGCTTGAGGCCGAGGACCTTGTCGCCCGGTTTGAGGACGGCGAAGTACACGGCAGCGTTGGCCGGAGAACCGGAAAGCGGCTGGATGTTCACGTGGTCGCAACCAAAGAGCTTCTTGCAACGTTCGATGGCGAGAGCTTCCATCTTGTCGATCACTTCGTTACCACCATAGTAGCGCTTGCCAACGTAGCCTTCACTATACTTGTTGGTCAGCACGGAGCCCATGGCTTCCATGACGGCCTTTGAGGTGTAGTTTTCAGAAGCGATGAGCTCGATGCCGTATTCCTGGCGTTCGGCTTCTTCCTGAATGATGTTGTAGATTTCCGGATCGGTCTGTTGCAGTGTAGATTTGAGCATTTAGCTACTCCTTTATTTGTACGGCGCAAATATAGCATTTTCTATCTTTATTCACATGCCCGAATTTAACGACGAAGACATTTTCAACAGAACGAGGCTCCTAGTGGGGTCCGAGAGGCTCCAGAAGTTCCATGACACGCGAGTCATCTTGTTTGGCGTGGGCGGCGTGGGCAGTTGGTGCGCCGAAAGTCTGATCCGTTCAGGTATCGGGCACCTGACCATCGTGGATTCGGACACGGTGAATGTCACTAACATCAATCGCCAGCTCATGGCCACCACACAGACGGTCGGACTGCCCAAGGTAGAAGTACTCCGCGAAAGGTTGCTCGCCATCAACCCCCGTGCAGAAATCACCGCAATCCAAGATATTTACCAGGAATCGAACAACGACAACTTCAAGCTCGGCGAATACGACGTGATTATCGACGCCATCGACAGCCTCGAAAGCAAGATGCAGCTGTTGGTGCATGCCACCAGGACCCGCGCCAAAGTCTACTCGTCGATGGGTGCCGCCCTGAAGATGGACCCAACGCGCATCAAGGTCGCCGAATTCTGGAAAGTCGAAGGGTGCCCGCTCGCCCGCGCCCTCCGCGACAAGTTCAAAAAGAAAAAGCTCCGCACGCAAAAGAAAGTCAAGTGCGTCTACAGCGATGAACTCCTGAAAAACCTCGGTGCCGAAGAACTCGCAAACAACACCGATGGTGCAGCCGTCGGAGCCTCCCCTGCCGAATTCCGCAAGGTGGTCACAAACGGCACCATGGCACATGCCACCGCTATTTTTGGATTTACGCTTGCAGGCCTTGTAATGCAAGACCTGTACAACGCCTAATTACCGCGGCCCGCTCTGCTTCTTGACCTTCAAGGCAAGTTCTACATCGGCCAAATCGATTTCGTACTTGTAATCGGGCTTGTAATTACGGGCATTCCCTTCTAGGTTTTCGCCGCCAGCTACAAGCCAGTTCGATTTCATCTTGGCAAAACCCACACTCGTATCGACGGGAGCACCGTCTTCATCATAGAAGGTGTAAAGTTCCACTGGTTTTTCGGTATCGAAGATGTTCTTTTCGATATAGCACTTGGCCGAATCGGAACATTCAACGCCAGCTTCGCTCACATCGGCAAAAAAGTTGTTGTAAGCGTGAAGTTCTCCGCCATGCGCACGGATTCCCTTTCCGGCAAGCCCTGCAAAATAGCTGTGATGCACGGTAAGTTTCTGGTCCGGTTCCTTCACGATATCGGCAGTGAGCCCGAACAGGATTCCCGTCTGCGCATTTTCGAAACGAGACCAAGAAACAGTCACATTGTGCGAGCCGCGCTTCACGTCGAATTCTACAAGCGGATATTCTTCGAAGGTGCAGTGGTCCACCCACACATGGTGCGTCCCGTTATGGATAGAAAGCGCACGTCTGGATGTCGTGTCCAACGCCGTAATCGCAGGAGCAGTAAAGGTCAGGTTCTCAAAAATCAGGTTGCTAGAAACTTCCGTCAGCACACCCATGCCGGTAATGCGGATATCGCGGCCACGGCCGTCAATCGTCTTGTCTTTCTTGAGGCGGAGCGGAGCCTGCAAGTTGTAAGTCCCGCTCTTTTTGAATAGCACCCACGTGGGGCCTTCCCTGTAGGCACATTCGCGCAACGAGCCCGGAGCTATTTCTGCTTTTGTCACCGCATTGCCCAAAGAATCGACGTCTGTAGTGTCTTCGACGATGATATAGTCTTCCGTCGTCGTCACGATGCAGATTTCGCCTTCGGCCTTGGTGATTTCGCCCAAGCTATCGGTAACGCCAGCCGCGCCAAGCGTTCCAGCCGCATAGCCATCTATTTGAGAAAGCAGGGCTTCATGTTCGCCCCAATCCTTCCCGGGGTATTCGCTTGCAGCCGATTTCTGCGACTTGATAACATTGATACCCGAAGCCGAATCGGAACAATCCACATAAAGCGTGTCCCCGGTAGCCGACTCGACTTTGGCGGAATACGTTTCTGAGGGGTCCCCGATTTGGACATCAAAAGTCCCTGCCGGGAGCGAATCAATCACAAAATGCCCCGTACTGTCGGGAACTACATAACGGTCAAGGCCGGCTACACGGATTACAGGGGATGTTTCGCCAAGCAAAACGAACCCTTCGATAGACGAAAGTTCACCCAATTCAATCGTATCCACCTTGGAATCATCATTTTTTGAATCCAGGGCAACATATTGAACAGCGCCCGTCGCCAAGGAACCATCGACATGGCGGGCTTCCACCGTGTAAGAACCGGGCTCCGCCTCCATTTTTATAAAGCCATCTGCATCTGATTCTTTCCATTCGGCGGGAGAACTCCCGTCGCTGAGAAAATCTCCAGGAAGCACGCGCACGCGGGCATACGCTGCGGCACTCCCATCGGAGAGCCGCACACGGAAAGCCATCGTAGACTCGGCTTCCGTGCCGCCTGCAGTCTCGGGCCCTTCGCTACTGGAACACGAGACAAGGAACGCCGCCGCGAGCGACACGGGCAACAAAAACCATATTCCCTTATTCATCGTCCGTTGCCTCCCCCGCCTTCTCGGTGTCGGCAGCCTGAGCAAGTTCCTGCCCGCGAATCCGGCGTTTGCGCCCGCGCCGCTGCGGCGGTGGATACGGGTCCGAAAGCGGGAAAAGTTGCATCCCCAGCTGGAACACGCGATTGGGCTTTTCACACTGCGCAACCTTTGCAAGAATCTCACGGCGGAAACGGCGAACCATTTCGACCAATTCGCTATACGTTGTCTCGTCGCAGGCAAATGCAAGTGTCGAAAGATTGCGTTCTTCCTTGTCGAAACGGTCCATCGCCGTCTGGGCTACATCCAGATTCTGCTGGATGTACGAATTGACTGCAGTGCTGTATGATTCCGAACCGCTCGAAATCAACCCCTGAGTCTGTACATAAGAACCTGTCGCCTCGTCTTTGCGGATCATGGAAAGGCGTTCGAGCAATGCAATGGAGCTCTTCACCTGGCTTGCCGTAATCGGCGGGCGCACCATGAGCCCGAGCGCGGCATCGTCGCCCACGTACGGGTAAAAAGTCACAAGTTCACGAACAACCGCATGGTACCAGTGATCAAAATATTCAAACTGGTCCTTCGCCACGTTTTCGACCTTACATTCCTTAGTCGCCACGAGTTTTTCAAGATACTGACGGCTTTCGGAATGGGTCTTGGCCTGGTTAAAGGCCACCATGTCGGCAAAATATGACTTTTCGCGGGAGTCGTTACAAAAAATATCGGCAAAAACGGAAACCAGGCGAGCTGTCAGATTGCGCTTGCCCTGCAAAATCTTGTTGAACATCGATGCGTCGAAACCGGCACGTTCGGCAATGTAGCGGTGGCTAAAACGCCAATCGCCCTTGTGACGTTCCTCGTAGGCATCGCGCAAAAATTCGCGGTAGTTCAAATATTCAAAAAGATTGACCATAGTTCAAAAATCAGCGGGAGTAAAAACGGGGGAATAATTGCCGACGGCGCGCCATATCCGAATCGGGAACCTTGCGGCCAAGGGCATTGAAAGTCTTCTTTGGAGCAGGGTTCACAGAAAATTCGCGTACAGGAACAATACGTGTCGTTTCTTGAGAATCGTTCGCCACCTTCGCGGGCTTGCATCCGGTGCGGTACACGCCCTTGATGTCGAAAGCGATCATATCGATGTTCGGGCCGCCGTCATTTGTGGTGGAGGCAATCGTCATCTGGAAATCCAAAGCATCCACCCAGACATCCTCTATATAGACGGTATCCCACTTGTCCCAGGAGCCCGTCGGCGGGAAGGCGACATCGTAAGTGCCCTTGTCAATCGTGATTTTCATGTCGCGGTTGGATGTTCCGGCAAAGGCATAGCGCACCATGACGCGGGCGTTGGAGGCCGACTGGTCGGAAGTCAAGTTATAAACGGCCTTGCTCGTCGCGGTATTCGAAATGTTATAGAATCCATGGCCCGTATACCCCTCGTGGTCCTTGTCGGTCGAACCGTCGCTCACCTCGGGGCTGGACATGTCTATCGGGGAACGCCAAGCCGTATCGGCCACGCCCGTAAAGCAGAGCGCCGTATCAATAGAGGCCGACGAACCGGGTTCTTCCGAGCTTGAAGAAGTCGGATTTTCCCCACTAGAGCCTTCCTCACCGTGATCGACCTTCTGGCATTCCGAACCGCCCTTGAACATCGCCGTGTAGGTAATATCGCGGGCCTTCGTCTTGAAGCCGTAATATATCTGCTTGGTCGAAACCTCGTTGCAATCGTCATCGACCCACTTTTCAAATGTCTGGCCGTTGGGCGTCACGCGGAGCGTCATCGGAGCGCCCGCCGGGAAGTACTGCGTCTGCGTAATGAGACCTTTATAATTCGAAAGGTTCGTCTGCACTTTGATGGTGTAGCGCGGCTTGATGGCGGAGACAAGCGTCGTGAGGGCAGCCTTCGCCTCGTCGGAGAGGTTCGTATTGTTCTTGAGGTTATCCTCGAGTTCTTCGCAAATCAGCTGGGCATGGCCCATGGAGCCCATCTCCTGGAAGTGCGTCGTACCGTCGTTCACACCGTCCGGGTAATTCGGGTATTCGCCCTTCTCCAACTTTTTGTACAGGTAACGCGTCACGTAATCTGGGATATTCTTGTACGTCGTATTGTACAGGTTATACGCCTTCATGTTCAAATCGACAAAAGGAATCTTGCTGTTCGTCGCAATCTTTTGCATCATGCCACGGGCATCGTAGTTATTGGCCCCCGTCGAAAAGACATTGCGGCTTCCGTTCAGGTTCATAGGAGAAACCAGGATGACATTCACACCCTTTTTCTTACCCTCATCGACAAACTTCTGGATGTAGCCGGGAAAATCCTCGGGCGGCACGTAACGGGCTTCCTTGCTGTAATCACGGTCGTTATGGCCGAACTGCACCAAAAGGTAGTCCCCCTTCTGCGCAGCTTTGAGGATTCCGTCCAAGCGGCCTTCTTCGATGAAGTTCTTGGAACTGCGCCCACCGAGAGCCGCATTGTTCACCTTGACGCGGGCTCCATCAAAGAAATACCCGAGGACCTGCCCCCAACCCGTCTGCGGGTAGGCGGAGTCCTTGTAAGTCTGGACCGTCGAATCGCCAGCCACGTGAATAGTGAAACTCGTGGAATCACTCACCGCGACCCCAGCGAAAATTAATGCAAAAAGAAAGAATTTAAACGCTCTATTCATGATAAGTGGTTAGTGGTTGGTGGTTAGTGGTTAGGGATTCAAGCACTCAGGCCTCGAGCCTGGAGCCTCGAGCCTATTTCACCTTTGCATACATTCCATTAAATTTCACATTCCCCTGTTTCACGACAACACGGTAGAGACCGGCCGCGCCGACGGTGGAAGCCAAGTCCAGCGTTCCCGACCCGACAATCTTGCGGGCGACAATTCGACCCTGCATGTCGAAAATGCTTACCTGTGCTGGCCCATTGCCAGCCAAAATCAAGTCGTTCCCGCGTATGCGAACCGCAGGTTGCCCAACCCCGCCCCGGGTCGCAATCTTCGTAATATCGCTGGAATCTTCGCAAGATTCATCACCCATGCGGCACACGCCGGCAAAGCTGAAGCCGAACGCGTCGATATTCGGGGCACCATCGGAGGTCGTCGACATGAACTTGAGTTCCGCCTCGCCCTGCGGCGCGTCGAGCACCACGTAAGCCGTGTCCCAGGTATCCCAGGAACCGGTCGGCGGGGCCTTCAGGTAATAATCGTGGTCCAGATAGGCATTGAACGTACGGTCGGCATTTCCACCGTTCGCATAGCGCACGGCAAGCGTCACATAGCCCGCTGCCGGGAACTTCAGCTTGTAAGATGCAAACGACGTGTTGGAATTCTCCATGTTGTAGAACCCTTTGCCGATAAATCCGGTCCAGTTGTTCTCGGTATTACCGACACCGCTGTCCGGATTGCTCGCATCGATGAACCTCTTGATATCCTTGTCGACCGGCACTGAAATCTCTTCACTCCCTTCGGGAGGAGTGTAGGGGACAAAGGTCACATCGTCCAAATTCTTGGGAGTCGTCGTCGGGAATGCCGTCAGTGCGGCACCGTCACCCGTGTACTTCTCGGCTGTACCGCCCTCGTAAACAGCCGTGTACTGCGTCGAGGCTTTGCCCATCTTGAACGTATAGATATACGCAGACTTCACTTCGGAGCGGCTCGATGCGCCGACCTTGTTGCCGTTTCCGTCGTACCAGCCAAGGAATTTTTTTCCATTTTTCGGGATCGTCTTGAGCAAAACAGTCATGCCCTGCGGATAATACGCACTGATAGATGTCGCCTCGGCAGAACCTTCCGGAGAGACCTTCACATCGACCTGGTACATGGGAGCCATGTACTCGCCGAGCTTTTTCACGACCGTATCCGAGTGGGCTCGCATCTGCTCGGTTATGATTCGTCCGTAAGCGTTCGCACCGTTCATCTGCAAATGCACCTGATCGGACTGGTCGGCCCCCAAATTCGAATATTCCGCCTTTGTGGAGAAATTGTAAACAAACTGCTGGGCATATTTTTCGCCCACAGAAATCATGTAGTTCGCAACCATCTCGCTCATGTCGATGAAAGGGACATTCAAGTCTTTGGCTAGTTGCTGGTTAAGCGCCGGGTAACCACGATAGCTGTTATGGATTTGCGTCGGGGAATCGAAGATACAACGGCGAATCGGGCTCATGATGATAGGATTCGCCCCCTTGGCACGAACATCATCGACCATCTTTTTCATGTTGGACTTGTAAAAATCCTCGGTACTGTAATTGATGTCGTTAATCCCGAACTGGATAACCACGTAATCGCCGGGCTGCAGCTTTTCGGCAATGCAGTTACCGTTGGAACAGCCCTTCTTGAAGAACATGTCATAGTAGCCGACAGCAATGCCACCGTTCTTGTCTTTACCGCCACCACCCAGCGACATGCCGCCCTGACCACGATTTACGACCTTCGCCTTGTCAAACCAGAAATGAAAATCCTGGCCCTGCCCCTGCTTGGGGTAGTAGCCCTCGTTCCAATCCTGCATGGTGGAATCGCCACACATATATATAGTCACCTCCGCCCAGACAATCGAAGACACGACTATCGAGGCGAGGACGGCAGTTTGACATATTTTGTTCAAGAGGGGCATAAAAAGTGGTTAGTGGTTGGTGGTTAGTGGTTAAGGATTGACAAAGAGGGATTTCTGCATCAGTTTTCCGTCGCGCTTCACCTTCACGATATACGTTCCACCCGGCAACACGCCCCGTTCGAGCGCAATTACGCCCTCACCTGCAGACGCATTACCAGAAACTGCGGCTCGCATTGAACCCGTAGCATCGTAGAAGAGCACTTCGACAAAACCAGGAACAGAAGTGAAAAGAGTACCTGTCGACGGACGATAGTAGAAACTTCCACCAATTTGCACAACCGGGAGGGCATCCGAATTTTTATTGCTCTTATAAAGTTCCACACCGGCAATATCAAACAAGAACGCATCCACATCTGCGCCGCTGGTCTTTGACATCGACTTGAGCGTAATGGTGTTCTTGCCTTTTTTCAACTTGATGTCTATGTCGTACGTATTCCACATAGACCAGCCACCCGTCGGGCCCATCTCGACCGTCCCGACTTCTTTGCCGTTCACAACAAGTTTCATTTCACGGGAGGTACTATCACCATTAGCGTAGCGCACCGACATCGTCGTCGCGGATTCGCTAGCAGACTTGACCAACCATGTTCCATAACTCGACTTCGAATTCTTGAAGTCAAAGTAGCCATTTCCAATATAGCCCTTGGACTCTTTTCCCGTCGAGCCTTCGCCTTCATCCGGAATGGCCGCATCCACAATGGAAGATGCGTTCACGACCACCTTGGAAGAATCCTTCTTGTCCGGATTCGTCTTTGTGGAATCCTTCTTGTCCGGATTCGTTTTTGTGGAATCCGTCTTCGACGTATCCGGCTTGGGGGCTTCCTTCACGACAATTTCGCCCTTGACCGTTGCATTTGCAGCCTTGCTGCCCTCGGTCTTTATCGTGAACTTGAACGTACCCGTCTTTTTCGGCGTACCGGAAATCCAAACAGTCTGCTTCGCCGAATCGACCTTGGCAGAAACTCCCGACGGGAGACCATCCACCTTGACCCCAGTGCAGAACAGGAACTCGTAACCGATAGCCTTTATCGAATCGCCCAAAGTAACGGTCTGCTTTTCTTTCGCACCTTCCATCTTGGAAAGGATTGCATCAGGATACACGGTAAATGCGCTGTCGCCCACGGTATACACGCTAGGTTGCATCAACTTCTTGACCATGTCGGGCAGATAGTAGCTCGTATGCGGGGGCTGGTTGTAGCCCGTATTCTGCCATGCAACAGCAGTCCTATAAACGGCATCGTGCATCAGCGTGTAAAGGCGGTACGGAGTCGTCACCGGAGTAGAGATGATATAGATTTTGGACGGATCGTTCTCGGTGCGAAGGATCAGTTCTTCGCGCCAGTCTCCAAAGAGATCCGCAACGAGGAGCGGAGTATTCTTGGTGCCGTTGCATCCAGAAAGCCCAAGCGCCGCAGTTCCATCAAAATAGTGCGGCATTGACTGATTTGGCACATCCGGTTTATACACGATGGCTCCGTCAAGCAATTCATCCTGCAAGTCTCCATCGAAGTATATGCGGAAATTAATCGGATAGCCTAAAGTGTCTTCATTTTCATAGAGATAATGAGTGAAATACAAAGTAGTGTCCGCTAGCTTAACCGTGTCATATACGACACCAACGGTATCACGGGTATAATATATGGGATCGTCAATATAATTTCCTTTCGCCGAACGAATCGCTCGGCCCTTCGAAGACCACATCTCAAGTCCACGGTACGTAGAATCAATATCGGCAGCCAAACCACGACCATTATCTATACCCCCCTGCAAGGTCCCCCAAAGGACCTTACCATTGGCATCACGCAGTTCATCCATATATGGGGTCTGATACCAATACTCATGAACACCCCAGAATTCAAGCCCCGGATTGTCCGGATCAATATCGGCAAGATGTCCGGCATCCCCGTGACCAAAGCCGGTAGAGTAACGAACCGTTCCGTCATGATTCAAAGCCGCAGCACCATAAACAATTTCGTCAAAGCCATCGCCATCCAGGTCGCCCACAAAAATATTGTGGTTGCCCTGAGCGTAAAGGCCTTCGCCCGGAGTTTCGGACTTATGGAACCAGCGTTGCTTCAGGTCCTTGCCGTCAAAATCATAGGCAACGACGTAAGCCGCCGTATAATAGCCACGGGCAATGATGGCACTCGGATGGATGCCATCCAGGTATGCCGTTGCCGCAAGGAAGCGGTCACAACGGTTTCCATAATTGTCGCCCCACGTAGTCCCCCCAACGGAATCCGCCGGGCCAAACTTCCTGGCATCGCGCGACGGGAGATACTCAATCGTCGTGATTTCTGCGCCATCAATTCCACGAAACACCGTCAAGTATTCCGGACCAGAGACGATTCGGCCCGCAGAGTCGAGATAATTCTTGCTAGAATCACCTATAACCTTCCCCTTTCCATCAATCGTGCCGTCCGCGGTCTTGACAATCATTTCTGCCTTGCCGTCACCATCGTAGTCGTAGACCTGGAACTGCGTATAATGCGGACCCGACCGTATATTCCAGCCCATATTGATACGCCACAGTTTAGTCCCATCGAGTTTGTAGGCGTCAATCAAGGTCGGGCTGGTAAAGCCATCCATCACAGGGTCTTTGAAATTCGACGGCTCCCATTCCAGAACCAGTTCATATTGGCCGTCACCGTCCAGATCGGCGACACTCATGTCGCTGGCCCAATAAGTACAGGTGTCTCCAGCCATGGACTTAGGACAAGCCGGAGCATCCACATTCAGCACCTTGTACGGGAAAGACTGCCCCCCAGAAGAAACGGTCGAATCCATAACGAAAGACACAGCCTTCTTTTCGCCTTCTGAACTGTCCACGACAGCCGAGACCGTGTACTTGGACGTAATCTTCCCATCCTTGTCCAAGTAGTTGGTCCCGTCCGTCTTGCCGATCGTGGCAATTTTGGTGCCGTCACGGTAAAGGTTGAATTCCGTATCAGATTTTTCAGTGCCTAGGAGCCTCCACGAAACGAGCATCCCGGACTTCCCGACATTCGCGACAACAAGCCCTCGGTCCAAAGCCTCCATCTGGCGAGGCAGAGCGAAAGACTGGAGCGGAAGAGCGAGGACTATAGCCACAACCGCAAGAAAACCAAGACAAGGATGTTTTGCCATAATTTCTCCTGACTTTTGATGGTTATTTGCCAAACATCCCCTTTTCAAAAATACTATTTCGTAAACGAAACGACTTTCCTTCCGACGAAAACTCCGTCCACATCGACCGTCACAGCAAAAACGCCTTCTGGGAGCACATCGCGGCCAAACATCTTGGACATTTCCCCGGCCTTGACATTCCGGGAGGCACTCATGACTTCACGCCCTTGCAGGTCCATAATCCGCACACGCGCAAGGCCAGCCTTGTTCACGCGCAGCGCCCCATCGACAAAGGCGAAGCCGTCTGCCTTACGCATATTTTTTAGGTCAGGACGCACCACCAACGGGACTTCGGCCGTATCGCCGCCAATTATTGTCACGTCCGGCTTTTTCAAATCCTTGACCGCGTCGGGCAAGTAGTAACCCAAGTGAGGCGGTTGGTTGTACGCCACGTTCTGCCAGGCAATCGAAACGCGGTAATGGGTATCGTGCATCAGCGTATAAACACGGTAAGGCGTAGTAAACGGTGTCGTAAAGATAATGACCTTCGAAGGGTCGGAAGCGGAGCGCACGATGAATTCCTCGCGCCAGTCGCCAAAGAGGTCGGCCACGAGGCAGGGGTTCGCCTTGGTCCAGTTATTGAGCGAAGCGCCTTCTACATTGTAGAAGCTGAAAAGGCGGTCCACAGTCTTCTTGCCGGAATTGTACTTGTCAATCTTTCCGCCAGTGGCGCCACCGTTTTCCACTGTCGGGCTACCGGTGCCGTCCATCAGTTCGTCCTGCAGGTCTCCATCAAAGTAGATGCGGAAATTCTGCGAGAGGCCCGTCGTGGTGACGACCTTCCCCTTGACGGAGCGGGCGCCCTTGCTGGTGCCGGACCACATTTCGAAACCGCGATTCGTGGAATCGATATCGGCAGCCATGCCACGACCGTTGTCAACATTTCCGGCCTCGGTCTGGGTCGTTCCCCAGATGACCTTGCCGTCCTTGTCACGGAATTCTTCGCTATACTTATTTTGTTTGTCTTCGTGGACATCGTAAAGTTCAAGACCCGGATTGTCCGGATCCATGTCCGAGAGGTGCATGGCGTCGCCGTGACCGAACCCGGTGCGGTAAAGGAGCGTGCCGTCGGACTTGAGGGCAGCCGCGCCAAAGACAATCTCGTCTTTGCCGTCGCCATCGAGGTCGCCCACAGAAAGGTTGTGGTTGCCTTCGCCATAAAGCCCCTGGCCGGACTTGTCGGAAGTATGCTTCCAGCGTTCCTTGAGATTCTTGCCATCGAAATCGTAAGCGACAAGGTAGGCCATCGTGTAGTAGCCACGGTTCATGATGACACTCGGATGCTCGCCATCGAGGTAAGCAACCGCAGCAAGATAGCGTTCACTCCTGTTCCCGTAAGTATCGCCCCACGACTTTGAAATATCGATCTTGGGCCAATAATCAATCGTGGTCACCTCCTCGCCCGTATTCCCCTTGAACACGGTCAAGAATTCGTTCCCGCTCATGATGCGGCCTGCAGAGGTCCTGTAATCCTTGCTTGCATCGCCAATGACTTTGCCCTTGCCGTCAACCGTGCCGTCGGAAGTCTTCATCACGATTTCGGCAATCCCGTCGCCATCGAGGTCGTAGACCATGAACTGCGTGTAGTGCGCACCGGCGCGGATGTTCTTGCCGAGGTCGATTCTCCAGAGGCGGGTGCCGTCCAGCTTCATGCCGTCGACAAAGACCGAGCCCGTATAGCCGTCTTTCGAGTTGTCCTGCGCATTGCTCGGGTCCCATTTGAGGACAAGGTCAAGTTGGCCGTCGCCATCGAGGTCACCCACGCTCATGTCGTTCGGGGTATAAGTGCAGGTGGAGCCGTCGGGCATCGTCTGTGATTTCGGAACATCGAGCTTTAAAACCTTGTAGGGGAAATTGACGTTGCCTTCCTTTTTCGCATCGGTAAAGACGATTTCGGCCTTCGATTGCTTCCGTTCGGTACCGCCCACGACAGCAGCGACAGCATATTCGCTCTTTGTGGATCCCTCGGCATCGGCATAGAATGTCGGGTCGTTAGGGCCAATTGTCGCTATTTTGTTTCCATCGCGATAAAGATTGAACTCCGTGGCCGGGTCATCGGAGGCAAGCAAGCGCCAGCCAACCACCACTCCAGACGAAGTCGCCGCCACAGAAAGACCACGAGTCAAGCCCTCGACCTGGCGCATTCCGGCAAAAGACATCGAAAAACAGCCGAAAAGTAGCGAAAAAGCACCTACCGACGCAACAAATCTCATTCCCATTCATAGCCTCCGAAAAAATTGAGCGGCATACCAATTTTATGAATTTAATATATATTTTTTCAAAAAAAAGTCTACATTTCCAATTGTATTTTTTTATTTCAAAAACAATTTGGCTACAAAAAAGACATGAGAATTGTCCACATATTCAAAAAGCAATTCCGCAGCCATCCATGTTTATCGTTTTTTACATTCGCCTTCAAAAAAAGCAACATGCCAACAAATAATTTTCATATAAGAAACGCACCCACGAACAATCCGGGCGTTTTACTATCTTTGGGAGCAAATGGCAAAATGGATGAGAGATTTTTCTTGGGAAAACCTGTTTGACGGGATTGCTGCAAAATCACCCGATTTTGTAAAAATCATCGTGGTCACAGGAAAATCCTTCCTCTACTACCATGGCCTTACCCGTGCAGCGGCCCTCACCTACACGACCATCCTCGCCGTAATCCCGCTGCTCATCCTTCTCACTTCGATTACGCTCGCTGTCGGGTTCGGGAATTTCATCTCGGATTACCTGCCCCACCTGCTGGACATGTTCAGCCTCGACTGGCCCACGGAGCCCATTGTGGCGCTCATCGAAAACGCCGAGCACGTGCCCATCGGCAAACTCGGGATCATCGGCGCTGCGGGTCTTTTCGTCACCTTCATCCTCGCCTTCGGCAGCCTGGAATCGAACTTCAACGTCGTCTGGGAAAATAAGACTTCCCGAACGCTCTGGAAACAGACCTGCATCTACACCCCGTTCCTCCTCATTTTGGCAGGTTTCATCGGGCTCTACGCCGGTTTTGTGAACCACGTGCAAGAAATCCTTTCGACCATCATCATCGACGGGTTCCACTTCTCGCATTCCTTCTTGACCTTGATTATCAACGCATTCTGGTACGTGACCTTCCACGTCATCCTGTTGCTTTTCATCTTCATGATGCTCTACGCGCTCCCGTCCCGGCCCGATAAGAAGGGCGTCTACACTAAACGCAAGCTCTATTGGACCTCCGTTCTCGCAACATTCCTCGCCTGGCTTTCCATTTTCATCTACGTAAAAATCCTGATGCTCATCCAGACCGCCATGGTGAACAGAATGTCCATATTTTATGGGTCTTTAGCCTTTATCCCGCTACTTCTCTTCTTGCTTTTTGGCATCTGGGTGATTATTTTATGTGGGAACAGCCTCGTCTGGACCATCTGCCACTGGCCCGAGGCGGGTAAAAAAACATGGAATTGGCAAGGAGGCTCGAAAGACCTATGAGATTAGCAAGAATCATTTCCGCAATCACGTTTACGTTGGCTTTTGCCGTCACTGCCCACGCCGAACTTGCAGGCATGAACGACCAACCCGCCGATAGCACAACCAAGGAACGCTCCTGGTCCGGCCTCGTCGGCGTAAGCGGAGGTAATTCGCTCATTGCCCGCGACGGAACCATCTTCATGAGCGTGCGTATCGGTGTACAATGGAACGACATCATCGCAAACGGTGCCTGGGCCACCTTCCTCATGAGCGACGTCGAAAACCCGAACGTCAAAGGTCAAGAGCTCATCAACTATAACGCCTTCGGTCTTTTTGCTGAATTCTTCCCGTACCGTAACGGGGCATTTGCCATTTCTGTGCCCTTGCAAGTCGGTGGCGGTGTTGTCAATGTCATTGAAAAAGGCGACGAAGCCTTCTCGCCCGAAGAAAAATTTTTCACAGGCGAACTCGCACTCCACTTCAACTATCGCGTGACCCGCATGCTCGAAGTCTCTATCGGCGGCGGCTACCGTATGTTTGCCGGAATCGACGAAAACAATCTCGACGACATGGACTTCTGCACCCCGTTCGGGGAACTGAGGTTCACGATAAAAGAATAGGGGTTAGGGGCTAGGATCTAGAGGCTAGGAAGCTGGAGCCTCGAACCTGGAACCTCAAGCCTCATTGCTTTTACCATGGACAAAGTCATTTCCATACGCGGTTGTAGGCTGCACAACCTGAAAAACGTCGACGCCCAGTTCCCGCTGGGCAAGATTACGGTTGTTTGCGGGCCTTCGGGCTGTGGAAAGTCGACACTCGTGCTCGACACCCTGCACGGCGAATCCAAGCGCCGCTATCTGGAAACACTCTCCCCCTTTGCCGCCGAACTCCTAGGCGGGCGAAGGATTATCCCCATCGACAGCGCCGATGGGCTCCCCGCTAGCCTCGCCGTTGGCCCGAGCCATGGCGAAGCTCCCGCAAAAGCCTACGCATTGAGCCTTTCGGAATGCGACAGTACGCTGCGCGGGTTATTTGTAAGGTTCGCAAAGCCCGCCTGCCCCGTGTGCGGCAAGCCGATGGAAAGCCAGAGCCGCGAAGAGATTATCAAAGAAATCGCCGGACTGCCGCAAGGGAGCAAGCTGCAGTTTTTCGCGCATCTCCCCACCAGCCGCACCAGCCTCGACAAGCTGGCTGCTGTATTCTTGGCGCAGGGTTTCACCCGCGCCATGGCCGACGGCGTCAGTTATTCACTGGCCGACCTCACCGAAAACGAAAAGGGAATCGTTCCCGAAGATTTCTTCATCGTCGTGGACCGCGTAATTGTCCGCGAGAACACGCGCACCCGCATTGCCGAAGCCGTAGACGGAGTCCTGAAACTCACCCACGGCGAGCTAGTCCTCGACATCAACGGTAGCCGAAAGCTCTACAGCACGGCCCCGCGCTGCCCCGACCACGGAGCACAACAGTCCCGGCCGCTCCAGTCGGAAGACCTGTCCCCCTACTCGCGCACGAGCGCCTGCCCCACCTGCGGCGGCACGGGAATCATCGAAAAAGACGACACCACCGAGGACTGTCCCGACTGCAAGGGACTCCGACTCAGGCCAAACCTGCTCCAATCGGTCATCGACAACTCCACCTGGAAGGACTTGCTCGAAACGCCATTCGCCAAGCTCGGGCCGAAACTGCACCAGCTGTTCGACAGCCGCCTGAACGCGAACCAGAAGCCCGCCTTCAACGCGCTCCTCGACCGTATCGAGGCCATCAACGAACTCGGCATCGGCTACCTGACCGGCGGTCGCAGCGCGACCACGCTTTCGGGCGGCGAAATCCAGCGTTTACGCCTTTCGAGCCTCAGTACCGGGCATCTGAACAACTTGCTCATCGTCCTCGACGAACCCGCCAGCGGACTCCACCAATGCGACGTGGAAGCGCTCTGGAAAGTCCTCAAGAAGGTCCAGTCCCGAGGGAACACGCTCGTGCTCATCGAGCACAACCCGGGCATCATCAAGCGAGCTGACTGGATTATTGAAATGGGACCGGGAGCCGGAGAAAAAGGCGGCGAGATCTTGTTCCAGGGAACAGCAACGGAAGTGCTGGAGAATCCGCAGTCACCGACGGGTGCGTGGATTAGGATTTTAGACGAGAGACGAAAGACGAGAGACGGAAGGAAAGACGAGAGGAATGACGAGAGAGGTGGGTTTGTCATTGCGAAGGGCGTAGCCCTGAAGCAATCTAAGAACGCAGCGACCATCGACATCAAGAACTTCGCGATGTTCGACATGAAGCCGGTGTCGGCGGAATTCCCGGTGCAAATGTTCAGCGTCATCACGGGCGCAAGCGGCAGCGGCAAGTCTACGCTCCTGTTCAAGAACCTCGCCCCCCGCGCCAGTCAGGGCGAGTTCGAAGACCTCGGCATCCAGGCGCTCTCCGTCCTTTCGACAGGCGACTTCCACGGGAACCGCCGCAGCACGGTCGCCTCGGCCATCAGCCTGAACACGATGCTGCGCGACTTGTTCGCGAAACTCCCCGAAAGCAAGGTGCGCGGCTACACGGCCTCGAAGTTCGCGACGCACGCCCCCGGCGGCCGCTGCGAGAACTGCAAGGGCGAAGGCGTACTCTACGACCCCGCCGGCTACGAAGAGACCGAATGCCCCGTCTGCCTCGGCAAGCGCTTCAAGGACGAAATCCTCGAAGTCCGCTTCAAGTCGCTATCCATCGCCGACATCCTCGATTTGGAAATCGGCGAAGCCTACAAGCTCTTTATCAACCTCAAGCCATTTGCAGACAAATTAAAGCCATTGGTCGATACAGGTCTTGACTACCTGAAACTCGGACAAACGACGGCCCATCTTTCCG
Organism: uncultured Fibrobacter sp.; assembly: GCF_947305105.1. Taxonomy (NCBI): domain Bacteria; kingdom Pseudomonadati; phylum Fibrobacterota; class Fibrobacteria; order Fibrobacterales; family Fibrobacteraceae; genus Fibrobacter; species uncultured Fibrobacter sp. The sequence goes on from NZ_CAMZCS010000032.1 coordinate 27,482, forward strand.
GCGGCGAACGCGCCAGGCTCCGCCTTTCCATCGCGCTTGCCCGTGCCAAGGCACCCAACACGCTTTTCCTTTTCGACGAACCCGCCCGCGGGCTCCACCAGAAGGACATCCAGCATTTGCTCGACCTTATCCGCGGACTCACCGAAGCGGGACATACCGTCATCGCCATCGAGCATGCGCAGGATTTCGTGAACGCGGCCGATTACGTCGTGGAACTGAGCCGGTAAAAAACTAGCCAAAACAGGCAAAAAGTTTTATAGATTTTAAAACGAACGTCATAAAACGGGAGGGCCACCATGTTTAGAATCGACTTTTTTTCAGCAGCCATTATTTCGGCACTATGCCTTTTTGCATGTTCGCAAACTGTAGAAGCCCCCTCCCAAGACGATGATGGCGAAGCTTTGTATTCCTCGTCGTCCATAAAAAGCAACAGCAAAGCGAAATCCTCCAGTTCGGAATCCGCCGAACAAGAAGATGACGAATTTATCGATGATGACGACATCTTTGATGACGGCGGACTTATCATCGACACCGCTAAAATCACGCGGTCCCCCATCGAGTTCATCGGAGAAAAAAGAGATTGCGATTTTTCCGCAGACGATTCCGTATGGACAATCGAGCAAGTCGGTTCAAATTCCTCATCCACCTCATACATCACTTTCAACAAAAAAGCGATGGAAATAAAAATGGATGTCGAAGCCAAAAACGATCCCGACAAGACATGCGACGAATCGATTGCAATATGGACATTCACAATAATTATTCTCGGAGGCAAAGACACTGACGGCCAATGTACCGATGACGGCTTTGCAGCAACGGGAACCCTTGTAGACACGACCCGGACAATCCAAGACAAGAAGGATGTCTACAAGGAAATCTGCAATTAGAACTTAAACGAAATACAGTACGTAGAATTCACTTTGCCGAGATAAAGTCTACATCTTTTTCACATTTATACAAAGTATCTTTTTTGATAACGCAATTTTCGTACGCAACGGCAAACTTTTTCTCATTATCCTGAGAAATTGCCCTGGTCGTCTTTTCCGAAAAATGAATCCAATTCCCTTTTTCGTCAAAAAGGTTTATTTTGGCATACTCGGATTTCTGTTTTTTAATATAGACGGCCTTTTTCATTAGGGTACCCGCCGCATTGAAAGAGGAGCAAAACCGTTCCTCATACGACTCCCCTAGCGCATCAACTTTCCGCACCACCTTGCATTCGCTCATCAAGGAATCTCCATCGAGTTTCTTTTCTACGATAGTGTCATTAAAAACCTTGTTCCCCGCTTGAGCGAAGCATATCGTAAAAGGGAATCCGAGCAAAATAAGAATTAACAGCTTTCGCATTTTCAAACTACTTGGCAGGGAATTCCTCGAACGCCTTTGAATTCGCATAGAGGTCGTTGCCTTTCCAGTCAAAGAGCGCGGGGCCCCAAGCGCCACTGAGCGTCGGTTCCCAGAAGAACGTGCCAATCCAGCGGTCCATTCCCTTTATCATCTCGTTCGTACGCTTGCGCGAGCCGTCGTAATTGTAGTGGTTTTCCTTATCGCCGCCGTTGTATTCTACGACCATGAATTCCAAGTCCGGGTAGCTCGAGGTGACTGTCTGGAAAAGCGATTTCCAGTTGTCTGGAGCGCCGTCACCGTATGCCGTATAGGCCGAGAAGCCCATTATATCGGCGGGGACTTTCTGGTTCTTGAAGATTTCCGTCATCCACCAAGTGACCGTATTGGCCTGACGGATGCGTTCGATGTGCAGCACGGTCTTTGTCGAGGGAGAAACTTCCTTGACCGCCTTGATGCCCGCCTTGAAGTACTTCGCCGCGTTCGCCTTGCCGCTTGCGGTACCCATGTCGCCGTTGATTGCGGTAGATGCCTTGTCCACACCATTGCCCCAGCAATCCGTGCTGTTGTTCGGCACATGGACAAGGATTCCCGGAGTCGTCTCGTTGCCTATCTGCACCATCTCGGGAACTGCGTTCACCTGCTTAAGCGCGTTCATCAAATCGAGGGTGTAAGCATAGACAGAATCGGCGAGCGCGTCGGAGCTGCCGACCTTGCGCCAGCGCTCGGGAATAATCTGCTTGCCCGGATCGGCCCAGTTGTCGCTATAATGGATATCAAGAAGGAACGCCATGCCGGCGGCCTTGATCTTTTGCGCATAGGCGACAATGTGGTCCTTGTCGGCGTAGGCCTCGGCTTCGTGACCGCAACCCGATGCCGCATAGCCATACTTTGCCTTGGGGTCAACAAAAGTCTTGAGGCGGATAGTGTTGAAGCCGTGGTTCTTGAGCACCGTGAAAACATCCGATGCCGTTCCGTCTACGTCGTAAAACTTGGTCTTATTGCGCTCGTATTCCTGCACAGTCGAGATATCTGCACCGGCGTAAAAGTCAAAATTCAAAAGGGATGCTGAAGCAGAAGACGCGGGCAGAGCGGCGCTCGACGTTCCCGATTGAGCCCCGGACGAAGCCGGAGCCGAAGATGAAGAGCCAGACGATGACGGAGAAGAAGAATCTGATTCCGCAGACGATTCTACAACCGTCTTGCTAGAAGACGAGCCCAGCCCCGAAGATTCCACAAGCGATGAAGAGTTCGCCGTTTCAGCAGATTCAGCAACAGGTGACGATTTTCCAGATTCTGAACTTCCCTCATTGGAAAGAGGTTCTGTCGAAACTGAAGAGGACGATTCTGCGATTGAATGATCCCCACCAGAACCGGTCGAGGAATCATCAGAACACCCCGCCAAGGCAATTACGGAACACGCAAAAAAAGTAGAGAGATACAAACTCCTAATACCCATGCCCCTAATATATACTCAAAATCAATTTATGGAGTTGACATCTCCAAAGATTTTGAACGCTTGTCGGCAACAAGTTGCTTTTCGGCTCTCGAAATATAGTCTGGGATAGAATCATTGCCATTGCGATTCCACAAAGTATAGCCTATGCTCAGGCGCAAAGGGAATTTCAGGTGTTCGCTATTCTTGGTCAGGACCATGAGAATGTTCCGCCGCAAATAAAGCGCATCGGAGAAATCGTTCAATTCGGCGACAACAGCAAATTCGTCGGAGCCATAACGGGCGATAAAATGCCCTAGACGCCCACATACGTTTTTCAACGATTCGGCCACAATTTGCAGAACAATATCCCCCTGCAAACGTCCGTAATTCTCGTTAATGTCCCTAAACTTATCCACATCGAGCATGAACAGGAACAATTGCCTATCCTTGCGAATATGCTGAATTTTCGAATCAAGGAACCGGTTCAAATGGTTGCGGTTGTTGAGCCCCGTGAGCATATCGACGGATATCCGTTCGGACTGTATGTTGAGAAAAATCAGCAAAATGCATATTGTAAGCCCGATGGAAATAGAAGGAGTCCCGGGAAGGACGCGCATCTGCAAGAACATCGCCGCAAGCGGTAAAACGACAATGGACGAAAAAGCCAAATTAAGGGTACGATCGGAATAAAATCTCTTCATAAAAATTCTGACGAACGATATGCAGCTCGGAATGAACAAATAGAGGCCACACACAAGCATATGGAATATAAAGTAGGGCCCTCTGCAATAAAAACCGTTCTCGTCAAGGCTAAACAGCCAACCCGTCCAGAAGGAGCAGGCAATCGCCGCCAAGGCCACCAGCAGCGGAATGGACGAGAGCACCCTCAACCACTTTTTCCCCCATAAAGTTTTGCACAGGGAACCCATTGCAAACTGGTACCACGAAAACGTGAGCAAAAGCCCTACGACAAAATACACCGAATTCAAGAAAAGATTTAAAACAGGAAAACTGGATTCGTAGAAGATAAAGCAGAAGCAGTCAACCAGGTTAAGAACTGCGGCAAGGCCCACAATACTGGCCATCAACGTAGAGCTAACATTATAGTCAGCCTCCGATTTTACCTTTACAAGTAAAATTACGCAGATAATCGAGCAAAAAGCAAGTAACTCCACAAACAAAGGTTCAGTCATACAGTCCCCAGATTAATCCAACCTAAAGGAAAGGTAATAAAAAAAAAGACAAAATGTATCCCTTTCGAAAAAATTATTATTTACAGCATGATTGACCAAAAAGAAATCGACTATTCCCGTTATTTTGAGCTAAAGAAGCAACTAGAAGAAGCGAGCCGCCTGTACTACGAAGAAAATGTTTCGCCAATGAGCGATCAGGATTTCGATTTCGGGGTAAAGGAACTGGAAAAACTCGAAAAAAAGTACCCCGAACTGGCGGGCAAGGCCAGCCTCACCCAAAAGGTCGGCAGCGACCTGACAAACGACTTTGCGAAGGTCGCACATGCGGTCCCCATGCTCAGCATCGCGAATGTGTACAGCGCCGAGGAAATGGCGGAGTTCGTGAAGGCGGCAGAAGAAGGGATTGCGAGCTTAGACGAGAGACGAGTGACGAGAGACGAGAGAGATACTTCCCAGTCGTCAAAAAAATGGATCTGCGAGCGGAAAATCGATGGCGTTTCACTCTCTATCGTGTACGAGAACGGACGCCTGAAGCAGGCCGCCACCCGCGGCGACGGAGCCCAGGGAGACGATGTTACTTTGAATGCGCTCACGATTGCAGACATTCCTGAAACCCTGGACGCAAAGAAACTGAAAATTGACCCGAGTGAAATCCCTCAGGGCACTTTCGAGGTGCGCGGCGAAGTCTACATGGAACGCGAGGCCTTCGAACGCCTGAACGAACAATTTATCCTGGAAGGCAAGAAAATTTTCCAGAACCCGCGCAATACGGTCTCGGGTTCGCTCAAGCTCAAGAGCGTCGCCGAATGCAAGACGCGCCCGATGCGTTTCTTTGCCTACCACATTCCGCAGAGTAACAACAAGACGCACGAAGAGAACCTGCAACAACTGAAAAATCTCGGGTTCCATACAAACGAATACTGGAAAGCCGACACCGTCGACGAAATCATGAAGATTTCGGAGCAGATTGGTTCAAGCCGCGACAGCCTCCCCTTCGAAATCGACGGCATGGTCGTCAAGTTGAACGACCTTGCCATGCAGCGCGCGCTCGGCTCTACTAGCAAGAGCCCGCGCTGGGCCATCGCCTACAAGTTCAAGGCCGAACGCGCCTACACGCCGCTCCTCTCCGTAGAATTCCAGGTGGGGCGCACCGGTGCGGTCACGCCTGTGGCGAACCTTGCACCCGTGCGCCTCGCGGGCACCACCGTCAAGCGCGCCACCCTCCACAACTTCGACGAAGTCGCCCGACTGGATCTCCACTTCGGCGACACCGTCGGCGTCGAGAAGGGCGGCGAAATCATCCCGAAGATTACCGACGTCAAAAAGGAGCTTCGCCCGGCCGGTGCACAGCCCGTGACCGCCCCGGCGAAATGCCCCGTCTGCGGCGAACCCTTGACGCATGTAGACGGCGAAGTCATCCTGCGCTGCGAAAACATGCACTGTGCGGCGCAGGTGCAATGCCTGTTCGAACATTTCGTGAGCCGCGAGGCCATGAACATCGAAAATCTCGGCCCCGCCCTCATCGCAAGCCTGATTACCACGGGCAAAATCAAGCGCATTCCAGACCTTTACCGCCTCACCATCGAAGACCTGGAATCGCAGGAGCGCATGGCCAAGAAGAGCGCGAAGAACGTCTACGACGCCATCGCCGCATCGAAGGAGCGTAGCCTCGAGAACCTGTTGCACGGTCTCGGCATCCGTTTCGTGGGCCGCACCAGCGCCCGAAACCTCGCCAAGCACTTCCGCACGCTCGAGGCCATCCGTACCGCGACAGTCGAAGATTTGCAGAACGTAAACGACGTGGGCGAACGCATCGGGAAATCTGTCTATGACTTTTTCCACACGCCGCTCTACACGAACGAAATCGACGAACTCGTGGCCCTCGGCCTCCCCACCGAATTCAAGGGCGTCGTGAAGACGCTGTTCCAGGGGCAGACCGCCGTTATCACCGGCACGCTCCCGAACATGGACCGAGACGAAGCACGCAAGCTTATCGAAGAGAACGGTGGCAAGGTTTCGGGTTCCGTAAGCAAAAAGACGAGCTGGGTCTTGGCCGGCGAAGCAGCCGGAAGCAAGCTCACCAAAGCGAACGAGCTCGGCATCCCCGTACACGACGAAGCCTGGCTTCTGGAGCAAATCAACAATACAAATACAGAAAGGCCCGCCGCAAGCGGCGAGCCCGAGCAAACAAGCCTGTTCTAGGCTATTCTGTTACCGGAGCCGGATTTGCAGCCGACGTCGAATCTGTCGCAGGCGCAGGAGTTGTTGCAGACGTCGAATCTGTTGCAGGAGCAGAATCTGTTACTGACGTCGAATCCGTTGCAGGAGCCGGGTCCGTTGCAACTATAGACGGGTTCTCAAAGTCAGCATCCTTCATCCCGTAGAAGCGGATGTCATCCAGCCAGATTTCGAGTTCCTCGTCGACGACCTGGCCGTAAGAAGAACCGTTGCTGAACTGGAGATTGCGGACATCGTCGTTATGCTCGAGCCACTCGGCACCGATACTTTCCAGTTCGGACCACGGGCTGGGAGTCCACTGGTCAAACCAGATTGTGTACTGTTTCCACTCCGATGTCAACGTGATTTCGGTGCTGAACGTGCCCCAGTTGTTATGCTTGCAGCAATTTTCGGCAAAGTCGGTCACCCAGGAGACCTTGAACTCGCCCGTACCCTTGGCCCAGAAGGTCAGGGCCTTGAGGTTTGCAAAGTTGGCGCGCTTTTCACTGGTATAGAAGCCGGCGCCGAAGCCCGCCCACGGATAGGAATCGCCCAAAAGGTGCAGCTTGAAGTAAAGACCGCGGCCTTCGTGACCTTCGCTCGTGATCAGCTTTTCGAAGTTCGTCGCCGTGTAATTGTTAGACGTATCGTCAACCATAATCGAGGTGACAAGCGTGTCGCCACCGGCCATAGTGACGGTGCTCGTAAAGTCGCAGTAGGCGTACCAGCGGCCGGCAGCGCTATCCACCGGTTTGCCCTCAGCCAAAGTCAACTTGGAAGAAAGAGCCGTGACGTTGATATTTGCACCTTCATTCTGGTCAAAATCGTCCAGAAGCACATAGTTGAGCGTATCAAGGCTCGGGTATTCCGTATCTTCGAACGTCATTGCGGGATGGAGCAAAGCACGCATCAGAGGAGCGTTCCACTTTCCAGAAACTTCGTCATACACGCCGAAACCGCTGCAAAATTCCCAGTAGGCCCAGCCAAATCCCATTTTATTGGCAACATCCACCATGAAGGTCGTCCATCTCTCGCGAGAAACACTGTCCGCAGCTTCGTATGCACCAAATTCACCAAGATAAACCGGAATATCTTTCGAATCGGCCCATTCCTTGAGTGTAGAGAAAACTTTCTTGATGGTGCGCATTTCACCGAACGAAGCGTTCCATTCCTTACCCGTGGGGTACTGCGGGTTCACGAAGGTCGCGCCCTGGTGGGTAAACGAGAACGGTTCATAATAGTGGAAGGTGACAATCAAGTTGCTAGCATCCTTCGGCAACCGGAGTTGCGAAGCAGCCGCGGCGTTATTGTAGTTGTGCGTTCCCACCATCACCACGCGCTGCGGGTCAACAGTCCTCACAATGTTCACGATGGAATCCACGAGGTCGTTCCACTTGGCCGACGTCAACTTGCCGCGGGGTTCGTTGAGCGTTTCCACAATCAAGGAATCATGGGAATACTTCACGACTTCCGTCATCATCTGGCGGTAAACATCCAGCAAGCAGGGCGTTTCCTTATCCGGATTCGAGTCATACATGGCATTCCAGTGATGCGCATTCAAAATGACCACCATCTTGTTCTTTATGGCAAGGTCGACAGCCCAGAACACCTGCTTCATCCAAGGTTCGTCCACAACGCACTTGCCTTCCTTTTCTTCGACGTGCTCTTCCCAACTCACAGGAATGCGCATGTTCCTGAAGCCGGAATCACCCAGCGCCTGGAAGTCGGCAGGGACAACGGTCTCGCCCCAGTTGCTACTGAACTGAGTCTCGTCGAACTTACTAAAACCGTTATTTTCCGCCTCAAAAACGTTGCCGAGGTTGATACCGGGCCCCATGCTTTTGACAAGACGTTTGGCAAGTCCCAGATCAACTTTAACATTCACCGAAGTACCGCTGGAACTGGACCCGCTGTCAGGATCGGGGGTCTGCATATCCGAAGAAGACCCAGCAAGCAAAGCATCCGGATCGAGAGGCGCCGGCCTCGTAGACGAATCGTCCGAACAAGCCAGCAAGACCAAAACAGCTCCAGAAAGGAGCGACATTCCCATTTTTTTCAGAGAATTCATATTACCTCACTTTTATTTCCAACATATAGTATAGAAACATAAACGGCCAAACGCTCCATTTTTCGGGCATTTTTTGGTTACATCGGGAAACAACGCCCCAAAAAACAAAGAAATCCGCCACAGGCATGCACTGTAGCGGAATTTTAAAGTTTATGAACTAAAAGTAGGCAAAAAAGCCGGAATTATTCCCCGCCTTATTCGCCCGTGCGGTAATTCGGGGCTTCCTTCGTAATCGTCACGTCGTGCGGGTGCGATTCGCGGAGGCCTGCGCCCGTGATGCGGACAAACGTCGCCTTCTTGTAGAGTTCTTCGAGGTTAGCAGCACCGGCATAACCCATGGCAGAATGGATACCGCCAATCAGCTGGTAAACGGTATCGCGGAGCGGTCCCTTGTAAGGAACTCGGCCTTCGATGCCTTCCGGAACGAACTTGCGCGGTTCCTGAACGCCACCCTGGA